>JBFIDI010000243.1:0-8528 GCA_041581405.1 Burkholderiaceae bacterium | reverse complement strand
GTCGAGCCCTTTTTGCGCGCCCGGCTTGACCATGTCTTCGCGCCGGATGCCCAGCCACATCGCGACGGCCGCACCGACAAACACCGATGAATAGATGCCGAAGCAAATCCCGATGGTCAGCGCCAGCGCAAAGTAGAACAGCGTCGGACCGCCGAATAGGAGCATTGACAGGACCATGATCTGGGTAGAGCCGTGGGTAATGATAGTACGACTGATCGTGGACGTGATGGCGTTGTCGATGATCTCGATCGTGTCCATCTTGCGGTAACGGCGGAAATTCTCCCGAATCCGGTCGAAGATGACGACCGACTCGTTGACGGAATAACCCAGCACCGCCAGCACCGCGGCCAGCACCGCCAGCGAGAACTCCCACTGGAAGAAGGCGAAGAAGCCCAGGATGATGATCACGTCGTGCAGGTTGGCCACGATGGCGGCCACCGCAAACTTCCATTCGAAACGCACCGCCAAGTAGATCATGATACCGACGACCACCATGGCCAGGGCCTTCAGGCCGTCGGTCACCAGTTCCTCGCCCACCTGCGGACCGACGAACTCCTGCCGGCGCAAGGTGGCCCCCGGATCGGCGGCCTTCAGCGCGGCGAAGGCAACCTCGCTTTGTTGCGCGGAGCTGACACCTTTCTGCGCCGGCAGCCGGATGATGACATCCTGGGCCGTCCCGAAGTTCTGCACCTGGATGTCGGTGTAACCGAGGCCGGCAATCACCGAGCGGACCTTGGGCACATCGGCCGGCTGCGAATAACCGACTTCCATCACGGTGCCGCCGGTGAACTCCACCGACAGGTGCAGGCCGCGGCTGAACAGGAAGAACACCGCCAGCACGAAGGTGACGATGGACACCGCGTTGAGCGCCAGCGCATACCGCATGAACGGGATGTCACGGCGAAACTTGAAGAATTCCATGGCTCAGCCCCCTTGCCCGGAACGGGCAACGTTCGACCCGCCGTCCGGGCGCCATACGGTCCCGATCGACACGGTCTTGAGTTTCTTGACGCGCCCGTACCAGAAGTTGACCAGGCCACGCGAGAAGAACACGGCCGAGAACATGCTGGTCAGGATGCCGATGCAATGCACGACGGCAAAACCGCGCACCGGTCCGGAGCCGAAGATCAGCAAGGCCACGCCGGCAATCAGCGTCGTGACGTTGGAGTCGAAGATCGTGCCCCAGGCGCGTTCGTAGCCGGCGTTGATGGCGGCCTGGGGCGACGCCCCGCCGCGCAACTCCTCGCGCACGCGTTCGTTGATCAGCACGTTGGAGTCGATCGCCATGCCCAGCGCCAGCGCCATGGCCGCCATGCCGGGCAGCGTCAGCGTGGCCTGCAGCATCGACAGCACCGACACCAGCAGCAGCAGGTTGAAGCCCAGCGCGATGCTGGAGAAGACGCCGAACATCATGTAGTAGATGCACATGAAGGCCGCGATCACCAGGAAACCCCAGGTGACGCTGTTGAAACCCTTGGCGATGTTCTCGGCCCCCAGGCTGGGCCCGATGGTGCGTTCCTCGATGATTTCCATCGGCGCGGCCAGCGAACCGGCACGCAGCAGCAGCGCGGTGTCGTGGGCTTCGGTGGTCGTCATGCGGCCCGAAATCTGCACCCGTCCGCCGCCGATCTCGCTGCGGATCACCGGCGCGGTGACGACCTCGCCCTTGCCTTTCTCGAACAGCAGGATGGCCATGCGCTTGCCGATGTTCTCCCGCGTGACGTCGCGGAAGATACGCGAGCCCTTGGCGTCCAGGTTCAGGTGCACGGCGGCTTCCTGCGTCTGGTTGTCGAATCCGGGTTGTGCGTCGGTCAGGTTCTCGCCGGTCAGGATGACCTGCTTCTTGACGATCACCGGCCGGCTGTTGCGCTCGAGGAAACGTTCGGAGCCGAATGGCACCGGACCGGTCCCGGCTTCGGCCGCCTGCCCCTCGGGGCTTTCGTCGACCAGGCGAACCTCGAGCGTGGCCGTGCGGCCCAGGATGTCCTTGGCCTTGGCGGTGTCCTGCACGCCCGGCAATTGCACGACGATGCGGTCCAAACCCTGCTGCTGGATCACCGGCTCGGCCACGCCGAGTTCGTTGATCCGGTTGTGCAACGTGACCATGTTCTGCTTGAGCGCCTGCTCCTGGATCGTGCGGGCCGCGGTTTCGTCGATGCGCGCGGTGAGCTTGAACTCGTCTCCCGCGGGTGCGTCGACGGTCTTGAGTTCGACGAACTGGTCGGTGATGACGTTCTTGGCCGCTTCGAGCGTGGCAACGTCGCGGAACATCACCTCGATGGCCTGGTCGTTGCGGCTGATGCCGCTGTGGCGCACGTTCTTCTCGCGCAAGGCGGTACGCAGATCGCCCGACAGGGACTCGACCTTGCGCGTCAGGGCCGCATCCATGTCGACCTGCAGCATGAAGTGCACGCCGCCCCGCAGATCCAGCCCCAGATACATCGGTGCCGCACCGATGGCCGACAACCAGGACGGCGAACGCGACAGCAGGTTCAGCGCGACGACGTACGGCGGATCGGTGGGGTCGGGAACCAGCGCTTGCTGGATCGCGTCCTTGGCCCTGAGCTGCTCGTCGCCGGTATCGAGCCGCACCTTGATCGAATTGCCGTCGAACATGATCGCCGCCAGCGTGATGCCCGCGGCCTTGAGCGCGTCCTCGACCCGACGCTGGGTGCCGGTGTCGACCTTGACCGTGGCCTTGCCCGACGACACCTGCACCGCAGGCGCCTCGCCGAAGAAGTTGGGCAGGGTGTACAAGGCCCCCACCAGCATCGCGATCACGATGACCACGTATTTCCAGATCGGATATCGGTTCATGTCAGTACCACTCCGCCATTCCGAACATGCCGGCGGTCGCCGCCGGGCCGCGGCCTGCGACACCGGCGCAGGCGGCGTGGCGTCGTCGGGCCAAACGAAGGGCCGCCACCTCTGGCCGAGGCGCGGACAACGAACGTGGTGGGCGTGGGGGCATATTCATGGCGCTTCTCGGGGCGAACGGGGCCGTGCAGTCCCGGCCGTGCGGGCCGGAACGCGGGTTGCGAACGGGACTTACTTGATCGTGCCCTTGGGCAGCACCTGGACGACGGCGCCACGCTGGATCTGGACCTCGACGCCATTGGAGATCTCGACCCCCAGGTAGCTGTCGCCGAGCTTGGACACCTTGCCCAGCACGCCACCCGAGGTGACGACTTCGTCGCCCTTGGCCAGGGCTTCCACCATGGCCCGGTGCTCCTTCTGCTTCTTCATCTGCGGACGAATCATGACAAAATAAAGCACAACGAACATCAGCACCAGCGGCAACATGCTCATCAGCGATGACTGCATGTCTCCACCGGCAGCGGCCGGGGCGGTTTGGGCGAATGCGGAAGATATAAACACAGGCGGCTCCGATCAATGCGGTTGTGGGGTCCGACGCGCATCGGCGTCGTGGCTGGCAGACAACCCGGCATTGTAAGGGGCACCCCCAAGGCCATGGTTCGAGGGGTTGTCGGGGCCGCCACGACCCGGAAAATGCACATGCAACAGCCGCACGGCCATGTCCACGCGCATTCCCATCTGGACGAGATGGACTTGCGTGTGCGCGCCCTCGAGACCCTGCTCACGCGCAAGGGCTACGTCGATCCCGCGGCACTGGACCGCATCATCGAGACCTACGAAACCCGGGTCGGCCCGCACAACGGCGCGGCCGTCGTGGCCCGCTCCTGGGTCGACGCCGAATTCCGGCAATGGCTGATGCAGGACGCGACCGCGGCCATCGCCTCGATGGGGTATGGCGGGCGCCAGGGCGAACACATGGTGGCCGTGGCCAACTCGCCGGAAGAACACAACATGGTCGTCTGCACCCTGTGCAGCTGTTACCCCTGGCCGGTGCTCGGCCTGCCGCCGGTCTGGTACAAGAGCGCGCCGTACCGCTCCAAGGCGGTGCTCGACCCGCGCGGCGTGCTGGCCGACTTCGGCGTGCAACTGCCGCCATCGACCCGGATCCGGGTCTGGGACTCGACGGCCGAGGTACGTTACCTGGTCATTCCGATGATGCCCGCCGGCGCCGAAGGCCTGGACCCGCAGCAACTCGCGGCGCTGGTCACCCGCGACGCGATGATCGGCACCGGCCTGGCGCGCGAGCCTGGCCGCGGCGTCGGCGACACCACCGCGTGATGCGGCGGCAGCGATGAACGGGGTACACGACATGGGCGGCCTGCAGGGCTTCGGACCGGTGGTCCCCGAAGCGCAGGAGCCGCTGTTCCACGCCGACTGGGAGCGGCGCGCACTGGCGCTGACATTGGCCATGGGTGCCACCGGGCAATGGAACATCGACCTGAGCCGCTCGGCACGCGAGTCCCTGCCTCCGGCCGTCTACCTGGGCAGCAGTTATTACGCGATCTGGCTGCGCGCGATGGAGCAGTTGATGCGCGAGCGCGGCCTGGCCGACGCCGACGAACTGCACGACGGCCGGATGCGCACGCCCGCCAGGCCGGTGGCCCGGGTGTTGCGGGCCGAGGACGTCGCAGCGACGCTGGCGCGTGGCGCGCCGACCAGCCGGCCGGCGCCGGCACCGGCCCGTTTCGCGCTGGGCCAGCAGGTGCGCGCGCGCAACATGCATCCGAGCGGCCACACCCGCTTGCCGCGTTACGTGCGCGGCCACACCGGCACCATCGCGCTGGTGCACGGCGCCCATGTGTTCGCCGACGTGCATGCCAGCCAGCCGCTGCCGCCGTTCCCGGAGCAGCCGCAATGGTTGTACACGGTGGTTTTCGACGCGCAGGACCTGTGGGGGCCCGAAGCCGACGCCGCCGTGCAGGTCAGTGTCGACGCCTGGGAGACGTATCTGGAGTTGCCGCCGTGACGACCGCGCTGCACATGACCCTGGCCGAGGTGGCTGCCGCCTGCGCCGCCGATGGCGCCGGTTTGCCGCTGCCGACGGACCCGGCCAGCGAGCGGCATTTCAGCGAGCCCTGGCAGGCCCATGCCTTTGCGCTGACGCTGATGCTGCATCACAAGGGCGTGTTCACCTGGGTCGAATGGGCCCAGGCGCTGGCCACGCGTATCCGGCAGGCCCGGAGCGACGGCGACCCGGACGACGGCAGCGGTTATTACCGTCACTGGATGGACGCGCTGGAACGGCTGATGATCGCGCGCGGCATTGCCACGGCAGACCAGTTGCATGCGCTCGAGCACGCCTGGGCGGATGCGGCCGAACGCACGCCGCACGGCCAGCCCATCGTGCTGGAGCCGACGCCGGACACCGCGCCGACGCAGCCCCCGGTCTGACGCCGTCCCGGTGCGCGGCGACGCGGCCGGGTCGTCACTCAGGCGGCGAAATAACGTCGCAACCCGTCGAACCCCAGCGCGAACACCTGCCGCGCGCGCTGCTGCATCTCGTCGGGATGCAGGGTTTCGAACCAGGCATCCCATAACACGCGGCAGCCCGCCCCTTCGCCGTCCGCCCGGCGGCCGGCATCCTCCATGACCTGGATCGCGGCGCGGTAATTCCAGACCGGGATCCGCATCGGCTGCGGCGTCGCGACAATGCGGTATTGCAGCCGCATGTCGGTATCGGACAGGCCGGTCAGCTCGTGTGTCCAGGTGCCGCCGTCGTCGAACACCAGTACGCGGCGGCAACCGGGCCGATCCGCCGGTCCGTCCTCGATGCGGGACTGCCGTACCGACGCGTTCCACGCCGGCATGGCGTCGAAATCGCGGATCAGGGCCCAGACGCGTTCGGCCGGCACGGACAGCTCCGTGCCCAGGCTCACGGCGACTTCACTGCGATCTTTCGGAGATACCATTGACCCACCCATTCTTCTTCATCGGGACCGACCCGCGCGAGCCCGGCTTGCTTTTCTACCACGCCAGGAGACCATCATGAAAATCAGAGCCAACCGTTATGTCGCGGCCTTGCTGGCATCGGGCTGTCTGGCCCTGGCCGCACACGCGGCCGAACTGCGCTTCAACAACCCGCTGCCGGAATCACGACCGGAGACCCGCGAGCTGAACCGGTTTGCCGAGGAGGTCGGAAAGAACAGCGGCGGCGCGGTGACCATCAAGATGTACAACGGCGGCTCGCTGGGCATCAAGGATGCCGACGTGTTGCAGGTCCTGCCCAAGGGCGCGGTCGACATGAGCCTGATCTGGTCCAACTATGTATCACGCGATGCGCCGGCACTGGGACTGGCGCTGGTCCAGGGCGCGATCGGCAACGTCGACGAACTCAAGCGCGCATTGCCGGTGGTGCGCCAGATCTACGACGACGAACTGAAGGACTGGGGCATCACCGCCGTCGGCTACATGGCGATCCCGATGCTGGAGGCATCCATCTTCTGCCGCGACCAGCCCGTGAAGTCGCTGGCCGACCTCAAGACCCGCAAGCTGCGGGTCTGGGCGAAGGAACAGGTGGCGGCGTTCAAGCGCCTGGGCGTGGCCGCGCAGATCATCGGCCAGGCCGACATGTATGTCGCGATGAAGACCGGCGTCGTCGATTGCGCGGTCTATCCGGCGCTGTATGCCCATACCGTGAACATGCATGAGGTGGCCAAGTACGGCGCGTTCCTGTACCCGATGCCGTCGGCTCCGTACGCGCTGGGCATCGCGACCACCAAGTGGAACGCACTGCCGCAGGCCCAGCGTACCGCCATCAGCAAGGCGGCCGAAGACACCTGGAACCGCACCAACGAATATTCGGCCGACCACCAGCGCGAGCTCGCCGCACGCGAAGAGCTGAAGAAAAAAGGCCTGACCTGGCTGGGCGATTTTTCCGACGCCGATCGCAAGCAGTTCCTGGACGCGATGTCGGCCACCTGGGCCGACCTGTCGGCCGACGCCGGCGGCAAGGCGCCGGCCTACCGCGAACGGGTGCTCAAGGCCATGGGCCGCTGAGCCCCGCCCGAGCGACGGACCGACCCGGTGTTTCTCGCGCTTGCGACGCGGCTGGACCGGCTGCTGGTCCATGCATCGCGGCTGTGCGCCATGCTGGCGGCATCGTCGCTGTTCCTGATCGTGGGCATCATCGTGGTCAGCGTCGTGATGCGCCGGGTGGCGGGTTCGCCGCTGTACTACACCGAGGAACTGGTCGGACTGCTGCTCAGCACCTCGCTGTTCCTGGCCCTGCCCATGGTCACGGCGCAGTCCACCCATGTCCGGGTCACCTTCCTGGCCAACTTCCTGCCGGCACGCGGGCGCGCCGCACTGGCGCTGTTTGCCGCGTTTGTCATGCTGGCCTTCTGCGGCTGGTTTCTGGTGGACGCGATTCCCTGGCTGGAATTCGCATTCAAGCGCAACATCAAGTCCGAGGCCGCCAGCCTGCGCCTGGGGCCGTGGATGGCGGTGCTGCCGGTGTCGGTGGCGTTGTGCGCCTTGCTGGTGCTGGTGCGCGCCATCACCGGCTCCGATAACGACCCGCCCCATGACCAGACCCGCGATGCCACCTGACACCTGCGTGCGGCACTGCCGCACCGACCTTGATCCATGTTCCTGACGGCATTCGGTTCCCTGCTGGTGCTGACCGCCACCAGCGGCGCGGCGCTGGGCGCGGCACTGGGCCTGACCGGCCTGCTGCTGCTGCATTTCTTCGCCAACGGCGCCACGTCGCTGGCGGTCAACGCGATCTGGAACGTATTCAATTCGTTCACGCTCAGCGCGATTCCGCTGTTCATCCTGCTCGGCGAGATCCTGCTGCACAGCGGCATCAGCCAGCGCGCGTACACCGCCTTCCGGCCGGTGTTCGCACGGGTGCCCGGCGGCCTGCTGCACACGAACATCGCCGTGTGTTCGTTGTTCGGTGCGGTCAGCGGCTCGAGTTTGTCGACCGCCGCCGCGGTCGGTTCGGTGGCCTATCCGGAGATGGTCGAGCGCGGCTACAACAAGGCGGCCGTGGTGGGCAGCCTGGCCGGCGGCGGCACGCTGGGCCTGCTCATTCCGCCCAGCCTGTCGTTCCTGATCTACGGCGCATTGACCGAGACATCGATCGGCCGCCTCTTCATCTCCGGCATCGCGCCCGGTGCGATGGTGGCGGCGCTGTTCATGGGCTACATCCTGTTCGCATGCCTGCGCAATCCGGCGCTGTACCCGAAGGACAACACACGCACGCCCTTGCTCACGATCCTGGCGGGACTGCTGCAGATCTGGCCGGTGGTCGCGTTGATCGTCGCCATCATCGGCAGCATCGCATTCGGTTATGCCACGCCCACGGAGTCGGCAGGGGTCGGGGTCGTGGTGGCGGCCATCATCGCTTTCGTATGGGGCGACCTGACGCCGCGCAAGCTGGTGGACAGCGTCATGCGTTCGGTGCTGCTGTTCTCGTCCATCGGCTTCGTGGTGCTGGGCGCGACCGTGCTCAGCCAGTCCGCCAGCGTGCTCGGCGCGCCCCAGGCCATCCTGGAATCGGTGCTCGCGGGCGGGCTGGACAAATACACGGTGCTGATGATCGTGGTCATCGTCTACCTGGTGCTGGGCTGCTTCTTCGACGGGCTCTCGCTGATGGTGATGACGCTGCCGATCGTGTTCCCGCTGATGACCCAGCTCGGCTTCGACCC
>JBFIDI010000242.1:0-8540 GCA_041581405.1 Burkholderiaceae bacterium | reverse complement strand
GGGATTTTAGGGCGAGGCTGCGATGCCCTTGTAACGCCGTGTCTGCGCGCGGGTGATCCGGCCGTTGGCTCGGCCGAAACACGAGCCTGGCCGGATGCATGCCGGCACCGTGCCGACGCGGCGCATGTCGGCCGTATCCGGGTACCGGAGCGACAAGGGCGCCACTGCATCGCGCCTCGGCAAAGGGGCCGCCAGGGGTCGGCTGCGGTATCCCGGTGCACCGACGACGGGCGCACGAATCCCGTGTTCATAATGGCGACCAGACAGCAAAAGAAAAAGCGACAACCTCGCCGGCGGCCACCAACGCAGAAGCGCACGTGGCCGGACCGGAACAGGAGCGACAACGAGGATGACAAGCCAACAACTCGCCCTCAGCCTGGTGCTGGCCACCATGGTGTTTTCGGTCGCGCTCGAACTGCGGCTGCACGATTTCCGCCGCGTGGCGATGATGCCGCGAGCCGTGGTCGCCGGGCTGATCCCGCAGTTCCTGCTGCTGCCGGTGGGCACCTGGCTGGCAACGCTGGTGCTGGACCTGCCGCCCAACGTCGAGGCCGGCATGATCCTGGTGGCGGCCTGCCCGGGCGGGTCGTTGTCGAACTACATGACGCATTTCGGGCGCGGCAACACGGCCTTGTCGGTCACCGTGTCGTGTGTGGCCGCGCTGATGGCGCTGGTGCTCACGCCGTTCAACTTCAGCTGGATGGTGGCCACCAACCCGGCCACCGCCGGCTGGTTGCGCGAGCTCGACATCGATCCGTCGGGCATCTGGTTCAGCCTGCTGGTGCTGCTGGCCGTGCCCATGGCCGCCGGCATGACGTTGGCGCACCACCGACCCCGCCTGGCCGCGCGCCTGCGCAAGCCGCTCGGGCGGTTCTCGTTGTTCGCACTGTTCGCCTTCATCGTCGTCGGGCTGATCAGCCAGCGCCAGTTGCTGACGCTGGGCCTGCTGCCGATGATGCTGATCGTCGTGTTGCACAACGCCAGCGGGCTGATGTTCGGCTACCTGACCAGCCAGGCCATGCGTATCAGCGTGGCCGACCGGCGCGCGGTGATGCTCGAGGGCGGCATGCAGAACTCGGGCCTGGCGCTGGGCATCATCGCGGTGCAGTTCAACTCCGACCTGGGCATGGTCATCATCGCCAGCCTGTGGGGCATGTGGCATATCGTCAGCGGCCTGGCCTGTGCGTTGTGGTGGCGCCGCTCACCCGTCATCGAACCTGAAATGGAGCCTCGCCATGTTTGATCTGCTGTTCCGCTCCGCCATCGTCGTCGACGGCAACGGAGAACGACCGGTGACGGCCGACGTGGCTGTCCGCGACGGCCTGATTGCCGACATCGGCCAACTCGATGGCGCCGGCGCGCGCGAGACCATCGACGCCACCGGCGCCTGGCTGACGCCGGGTTTCGTCGACATCCATACCCATTACGACGGCCAGGCGACCTGGGACCCGACCTTCTCGCCCAGCATCCACCACGGCGTGACGACGCTGGTGATGGGCAACTGCGGCGTCGGATTCGCGCCGCTGCGCGCGGGTGAGCAGGACCGGCTGATCAGCCTGATGGAAGGTGTCGAGGACATTCCCGGCGTGGCGCTGGCCGAAGGCATCGACTTCCAGTGGTCGAGTTTTCCGCAATACATGGACAGGCTCGCCGCGATGCCGCACAGCCTGGACTTCGCCTGCCTGGTGCCGCACGACCCGCTGCGCATGTTCGTGATGGGCGAACGCGCGCGTGGCCACGAAGCCGCGACACCCGACGACGTGGCGCAGATGCGCGCTTTGTTGCGCGAGGCGCTGCAGGCCGGCGCCATCGGTTTCTCGACCGGGCGCAGCGACAACCACCGCACCTCCAAGGGCCAGGAGACACCGGCCTCCGAGGCCGATCTGGCCGAACTCACCGGCCTGGCCCGGGCCTTCGACGGACTGGACCACGGCGTGGTGCAACTGGTCAGCGATTTCGACGTGTTGCGTTCGCCGGAGCGGTTCGATCCCGAGTTCGACCTGGTCGAACAACTGGCGATCGCCTCGAAACGTCCGCTGGCCATGACCTGGCTGCAACGCGACCCAGGCGGCGAGCAATACAAGCAGGTTGCGCGGCGTGTCGAGGCGGCCGTGGCACGCGGCTTGCCGATGTATCTGCAGGCGGCCGCGCGCGGCATCGGCGTCATCACCGCTTTGGACGCGAGTTTCCATCCGTTCATGGGGTTCCCCGGCTACAAGGAAGTGGCCGCGTTGCCGCTGGCCGAACGCGCCGCGGCCTTGCGCGAGCCGGCGCGGCGCGCGCGCATCCTCGCGGAGCAATCCGAACGCCTGGCCGGCGACGGCTCGTCGGTGCCGCCACTGGTCGACCTGCTGCTGGCGCGTATCGACAGGATTGCGGCGCGCATGTTCCCGCTCGGCGAGGTGCCGAACTACGAACCCACGCTGCAGGACTCGATGCTGCTGCGCGCCAAGTCGCAAGGCATCGCGCCGCTGGCCGCGATCTACGACTACCTGTGCGAAAGCGATGGCGACAACCTGCTGTATTTCCCGATCTTCAACTACAACGACGGCAACCTGGATGTTGTGGGCGAGATGCTGCGCCATCCGCGCGCCTTGTTCAGCCTGGGCGACGCGGGCGCGCACGTGGGCACGATCTGCGACGCCAGTTTCTCGACCTTCCTGCTTACGCACTGGGTGGCCCAGGGCTATGTGCCGCTGGAGCAGGCGGTACAGATGTTGAGCAGCCGCAACGCCGACTACCTGGGCCTGCGCGACCGCGGACGTATCGCCGTGGGGCAACGCGCCGACCTGAACCTGATCGACCCCGCGACCCTGGCCTTGCGCAAGCCGCAGCTGGTACGCGACCTGCCGGCCGGCGGCAAGCGTTTCCTGCAGACGGCGGCGGGGTATCTGGGCAGCTGGGTGGCGGGGCAATGTGTGCAGCGCGAGGGCGTGGTGACCGAGGCGCGGCCGGGGCGGTTGGTGCGGATGGGAGATGGCGCGCGCACACCAATGGCATGATCGAACACGATCCGCTGGGCCAGGGCGATGCATGACGCAAGCGCCAGCGCCAGCTCTATCAACATGGCTGGGAGGTCTGCGCCAAGACCCCGTTGGGCGGGCCGGCCCAGGTGCTGGAGTACCTGAGCCGTTACACCCACCGTACGGCTATCGGCAACGAGCGTATCCGGGCGATCGACAAAGGCGAAGTCGTCTTGACGGTGCGAGCAGATGATCAGGGTGGCAAACGCCGTGTCCGGCTCTTTGGCACCGCGTTCATCCGCCGATTCCTGCTGCATGTGTTGCCCAGCGGCATCAAGCGCATCCGCCACTACGGGGTTCTGGCCTGCGGCTGCAAGTCGCACAAGCAGCAGGCCGCGCCCGCTACCTTGCAGATGCCGGCCCTGAACAGGCAGGCCAACGAATCGGCGCAGGCGTTCATGCAGCGTGTGGCCAAGATCGACGTGACGGTATGCCCGTGCTGCGGATCTGAGCGACTGCGCGTTGCGGCCGTCACGCTGGGCAGTGCCAGGTTGCCCGCGCCGGGCAGCCCCGTTGTGCCTAAAGGACAGGGGCCACCGTGAGGGGCCGGGCCTGCACCACAGACACAGTGCAATCCAGATGCCGCGTGCAGCCCTGGACGATGGTGCGCGCCTCGAGACGGACAACGCCGACACGACAAGCAGTCACCCTGGCATCGGACCCGGACTATCAACGATCTATCCCGTTTGCCCACGATCTGATCGCCCTTCAGCCGGGCCATCATCCGGTCAAAAGTGAAAGCTCGGGCAACTAATCCCCTATCGCCGCCGCGCTTGGCGTAGTTCAGTCCAACAGGTCGTATATGGACTCCCCCTCAAGCGCAAGAAACTGATCGATAGTGTTGGCTGTTGGGGAAGCGCCTGCAGTCGTATATCCGGCATCTGTGGTGGGATCGTGCGTATGTCCCGTGCCGACATGGAATCTGCGTCATCGGTGCGCCAGTCGCTACGAGCGGCAGGCAAGAAGAGGCTTCCGGAAGAGTTTTCGGCGTCCAACGATGTGGGGTGGTCCCGGTTGGCCATTGAATGGTCGATCAATCTCGTCGCAAGCTTCGATGGGTGAGTGGTGCGATTCTTTCCTGGTGACGGCTGTTGGATGTTGGTCAGGCCGGCATGACGAACGCCTCGCGGCTTACCTTCTTGCTCCGACGGACCGTGCCTTCGGCAAACGGTTCAATCTCGCGCCCGGCGCCGGTGGCAACGACAGTCGAGCGCAACACGCTCCTGGCACCGTGGGTGAGAAGCATGCGCAGGTAACGATCGCCGCGCTTGGAGATGCGCCCCAGGTGGCGGGTCGAGCCCGGGCTGTGCTCCTTGGGGTCAAGCCGAACCAACAAATTCGAGAGCCAGTTTGCCATCTTGAACGCCGATGTGTAAACTGCCACACAAGGAGCGCGACATGGCAACCAACCTGGCACTTGATCCCGATCTGCTCGACAAGGTCGTCGCGGTGAGTGGCGAGCCCACCAAGAAGGCAGCGGTGACCCTTGCCTTGAAGGAGTTCATCGCGCGCAGAGAGCAAAAGCGCGTCGCAGAGCTTTTCGGCAAGTTCGAATGGGACGAGACCTATGACTACAAGGCGGAGCGATCCAGATCGTGACCTTGCTTGTGGACACGAGCGTTTGGTCTATGGCGCTCAGGCGCGACGGCCCGACCGAGTGCAGAGAAGTTGCCGCGCTGCGGGAGGCGCTCCATGGCGCTGATGCTGTCGTCACGACGGGGCTGGTACTTCAGGAACTCCTGCAAGGTTTCAACGGTCCGAGAGACAAGGACGCAATCATTGAACGATTCGGGGCTCTGCCGTTGATCCAGCCAGACAGGCAGGATCACGTCGCCGCCGCGGAGGTCCGCAACCTGTGCCGCAGGAATGGCGTCCAGGTTGGCACCATCGACGCGTTGCTCATTCAGCTCTGCGGGCGCTACGATCTGACTCTCCTGTCCGTTGACAAGGACTTCATCAACGCTGCGCCGTACGTTCCCTTCAGGCTGTGGGGCACGGTATGAAGTCGCCGACTGACCACTCGCGCATGGACGCCCCCGCAACGGCAAGGAATTGACCGACAGGGGTGGCTGTTGGGGAGGCGCCTGCAGTCGCATATCTACCCCGCAATGGCGCGCCATGAAGCCGGATGCGCTGCCGGAATTGTGCGGGACGGCGTTCAGCGTCCATGGTCGTCACGCAGACGCTCCACTTCCCTTTCCAGTTCGACAATGCGCCGCTCGCGCGACTCGATCATCGCCGCCACGTCCGCCGCATCGAAACGCTGCGGTATGTGTTGCGGGCAGTTCACGTCCCACGCATGCACCGAGAACAACACGGCCTGTTCCGGCCGTGCGCGATAGTCGGTCGGCATCAGGCGTTGCAACAATGTTTCGTCGTGTTCGACCACACGCGCGGTGCCCCAGATCTTGATGCGGCGGCGCCGCGCGTAGTCGATCAGGAACAGATGCGCCTGCGGGTTCTCTGCGAGGTTGCCCTGGGTGATGTATTGCCGATTGCCCATGAAGTCGGCGAAACCGATCGTGTGTTCGTCGAGCACCCGCAGGAAGCCGGCCGGGCCGCCGCGGTGCTGGATGTAGGGTTGTCCCTGGTTATTGGCGGTCGCCAGGAATACGCTGGTCTGGGCTTCGATCTCCGTCTTCAGGGCGGCCGTGATGGTGCGTTGCCAGGAGCGGCCCTCCTGTTGTTCCATGCGTTCGTAGTTTCCGCGCGATCCCTTGCGGGCCTGGATCGCCTTGACGGTGTCGGTGAACGCCACGTCGCTGGCAGGCGTGGGCGGCCTTGTGGTGGCGGCCTCGGGCGGGGCCGGGGGAATGTGTGCGTGGGGCATGCGGGTTTCTCCAAGGATGGCTGGCGGGCCCGCAAAGACGGCGCCACGGGTGGCGCCGTCTTTGCGGAAGCATGGCGCAGGATCAGGCGGCCAGGGCCTGCGCCTGCGGGAAGTCGATCTCGGTTGCGGCGACCTCGTTGATGTAGTTGGTCCAGGTGTTCAGCGCGACGTGCTGGACGATCTCGACGATCTGCGCGTCGTCGTAACCGGCCATGCGAACGGCCTGCACGTCGGTGTCGGACACATGGCCGCGTTCGCGCACGATCCTGGTGGCAAAACGCACGGCCGCGTCGGCTTTCGGGTCGAGCGAGCCGCCATGGCGGTTGGCCGCGATCTCGGCGTCGCCGAGCTTGGCCGCGTGTTTGCCCAGGTAGGTGTGGGCCGCCAGGCAGTAGCCGCAGGCATTGATCTGGGCCACGGCCAGCGCGATGCGTTCGCGGGTCTGTGCCGGCAGGCTGCCCTTGGCCAGCGCGCCGGACATGGCCAGGTAACCCTCCAGCGCGGACGGGCTGTTGGCCACGAGGCGGAACAGATTGGGCACGACGCCGAGTTGCCGGTTGACGGCCTCGAGGTGTTGGCGCGCGGCGGCAGGGGCGGCATCGATGCTGGCGGGGGTCGGGATGCGGGACATGGTGTTGACTCCAGGGTTGAGGGTTGAAGGTAGGTCCGGTGAGTTCCGGTGAAGCAGAATGTAGATATTCCCGATGAATCGCACTAGACTGCGATTTCGTGAATCTTTCTCTCGAATATTGAAACAATGGATAGACTGGACGCGATGACCGTTTTTGCCGCCATCGCCGATGGCGGCAGCCTGTCGGCGGCCGGGCGGCAGCTTGGCATTCCGCTGGCCACGGTGAGCCGCAAGCTGGCGGACCTGGAGGCGCATCTGAAGACGCGCCTGATCACGCGCTCGACACGCAAGCTGGTGCTGACCGATGCCGGGCGCGACTATCTGGCGGCGTGCCGCGCGATCCTCGAACAGGTCGACGAGGCCGAACGCGCCGCGGCCGGTGCCTATGCCAACGTCAGGGGCCAGCTCGTGGTGGCCGCGCCGATCGTGTTCGGCCGCCTGCACATGGTGCCGGTGGCCGCGGCCTTCCTGGAGCAGCATCCGGAGGTCGACATCCAGCTGCGGCTCGGCGACCGCAACGTCAACCTGATCGAGGAGCATGTCGACCTGGCGCTGCGCATCGGCACCTTGCCCGACAGCAGCCTGGTGGCAACGCAGGTGGGCACGGTGCGCCGTGTCGTGTGCGCGAGCCCCGACTACCTGCGGCGATTCGGCACCCCGGCCACGCTGGGCGACCTGGCCGCGCACCGCTGCATCAGCTTCGAGGGGCTGGACGCGGCGACGACCTGGACCTTCGTCGGCGACGGTGGCGTGCGGCGGCCCGTCGACGTGCGGGCGCGCCTGGCGGTGTCCACCGCCGACGCCGCCATGGCGGCAGCCAAGCTGGGCCTCGGACTCACGCGTGTGTTGTCGTACCAGATCGACGACGCCTTGCGCGGCGGTGACCTCGTGCGTGTGCTCGTCGACGACGAGCCGCCGGCGATTCCCGCGAGCCTGATCTATCCCGGCCAGGGGCGGCTGCCGATGAAGACGCGGGCCTTCATCGACTTCGCCGCGGGGCGGATTCGGGAGCGCCTGCAAGGCATGGAGGCGGCGCTGGCATCGCGCGCGTCCACGCGGCCGCCACGCCCCCCGGCAAGACGCCGGTGATGCGCGCGCCGCGGCGCCTGAACGCCCCGGCGCGCGACGGCGGTCAGCCCCCGCTCAGCGCCAGCACCACCGCCACGAAATCCGCCGGCTGCAAGGCGTGGTCAAGGTCGCGTGTACCCACGCCGTTGACGAAGATGCGCATGTTCGGCCGCAGCCGGCCCTGCTCGTCGACGACGCGAAAACGGATGCCCGGGTAACGCCGGTCGAGCTCGTCGAACAACGCGTCGAGCGTGCCACCGTCGGCGTCGATGCGGCTGGCGCCGGTGTAGTCGCGCAAGGCGGCCGGAATCAGGATCTGCATGGCGTCGTGTGCCGTTCCACCCGTGGCGTTTGTGTCAGGCCAGCTCGGCGACTTCCACCGCGTAGACCTCCGGCAGGTGGCGCGCGATGTTCTTCCACTGCGCGCCTTCGTCGTGGCCGATCCACAGTTCGCCGCTGGTCGTGCCCAGGTACAGCGCCGGGGCGCCCTGGCTGTCGACGGTCATGGCCTGGCGCTTGACGGTCCACCAGGCCTGGGCTTCGGGCAGGCCGCGGTCGAGACGTTGCCAGGTCTTGCCGGCGTTGCGCGTGACGTAGGCGGCCGGGCGTCCGTCCGGGCTGGTGCGTGGCCAGACCGTGCCGCCGTCCATCGGGAACACCCAGGCGGTGTCGGCATCACGCGGGTGCAGCACCATCGGAAAACCGATGTCGCCGACACGTCTGGGCATCTTGCGGCCGATGCGTTGCCAGGTGTCGGGCTTGCCGGCCTGGCGGTCGAGCCGGTAGATGCCGCAGTGGTTCTGCTGGTACAGCCGGTCCGGGTCGGTCGGGCACAGTCGCACGCAATGCGGGTCGTGGAAGGTGACATCCGTCGGGTCGAAACCCTCGACCACCTCCATGCCGTCGACCAGCGTCCTCCAGGTCGCACCGGCATCGCGCGACTCGTGCACGCCGCCGCCGGACATCGCGAAATACAGATGCGCCGCAT
>JBFIDI010000241.1:0-8544 GCA_041581405.1 Burkholderiaceae bacterium | reverse complement strand
GGCCGCATCAAGGTCGTCGGAGATGCCGGGCACAACCTGCACATGGACCGGCCGGATGTCGTGGTGCGCGCAGTCACCGGTGTGGTGCGTGCGGCACGCCTGATCCGCGGCAAGCGGCTCAGGGTGCGGCGTTGAGTCGGTGCCCGCTGGCGTTGCGACGCCCCGCCGTCAGGGCTGGGATTCGAGGGACTCGACCCGGCGCGCACCGTTGAACCGGGTGCGCCAGTAACCCACACGCATGTCTTCGACCCGCACCTGGGCACCGGGCCTGGGGGAGTGGATGAACTTGTTGTCGCCGACATAGATGCCGACATGGCTGAACGCTCGGCGCAAGGTGTTGAAGAACACCAGGTCGCCCGGCTTGAGATCGCTCTGGTCGATCTCCACGGTGGCCGCGGCCTGCTGGTCGGCGGTGCGTGGCAACAACAGACCGACCGTCTGCTCGTACATGGCGCGCACGAATCCGCTGCAGTCGAATCCGGTCTCGAGCGAGGTTCCGCCGCGCCGGTAGGGCACGCCCAGGAAACCCATCGCACTAACGACCAGTTCGGAGGCCTTGTCCTTTGCCGTCTGGCCCGCCTGGGAGATCTGGCGGAAGAAACCACGCTCGGCCAGCAGTTTTTCCAGGTCGTCGGTACCGCCGGCGGGGGGAGCCGCATGGGCTGCGCCGGCCAGCAACAGGGTTGCCGCCAAAGCCATCGGTAAAGCCTTCTTGCGCATCGGCGGACGATAACGGCTGCACGGCGCAGCGTCAAGCAAATCGGCATTCCAAGTGCTTGATTTCATTGAATATGTGGCATTCGTGACACGATGGGTGCGATGCCTGCCGCCGATCGACGCCGCCCCGGCCATGCCTGCGAATCCCCTCGCGGGCTGCGCCGAGGGCGATTGGGCTACCATCAAACCGAGAGTGCCGCTTCCGCCATGCCCAGGATGCCGCTGGGCCGCAAGGCTGGATCCGGATCCTGCCATCCAACCGGGACCACACCATGTTCAGCGCCATCTACCTGACCAAGACCGACGACTTTGCCGCACAGTTGACCGAACTCGACGAGGCCCAGCTGCCCCAGGGCGATGTCACGGTGCGCGTGGAGTATTCGACGCTCAACTACAAGGATGGCCTGGCCATCACCAATCGTTCGCCGGTGGTGCGCCAGTGGCCCATGGTGGCCGGCGTGGACGGCGCCGGCACCGTCGTCGAGTCGAGCCATCCGGGCTGGAAGGCCGGTGACCGGTTCGTGCACAACGGATGGGGCGTCGGCGAGACGCACTGGGGCTGCCTGGCCGAGAAAGCTCGGCTCAAGGGCGACTGGCTGGTGCGCCTGCCCGATGCCTTCACCGCACGCCAGGCCATGGCCATCGGCACCGCCGGCTACACCGCGATGTTGTGCGTGCTGGCACTGGAAGACCATGGCATCGCACCGGCCTCGGGCGAGATCCTGGTGACCGGTGCCACCGGCGGCGTGGGCAGTGTCGCCGTGGCCTTGCTCGGCCGCCTGGGTTATCCGGTCGTGGCCGCCACCGGCAAGGCGTCGGAGGAAGCCTATCTGACCCAACTCGGTGCGACATCGGTGGTCGCGCGCGACAGCCTGTCGGCGCCGGGCAAGCCGTTCCAGAAGGAACGCTGGGCCGGCGTCGTGGACGCCGTCGGCTCGCACACGCTGGCCAATGCGATCGCCCAGACCCGTTACGGCGGCGTCGTCACCGCCTGTGGCCTGGCCCAGGGCACCGACCTGCCGACCACCGTGTTGCCGTTCATCCTGCGCGGTGTCACGCTGGCCGGCATCGATTCCGTGATGGCTCCGCTGGCCCGGCGCCAGCGGGCCTGGGACCGTCTGGCGCGCGACCTCGACCCGGCCTTGCTGGAAACGATGATGGTCGAGATCGCCTTGCCCGATGCCATCAGCAAGGCCCATGAGCTGCTCGACGGCAAGGTCCGCGGCCGGGTCGTGGTGCGCACCGGAGCCTGACATGCGACGCCTGTCCGCGCCGATGGGGTGGTGGAAGTTGTTCGCCATGCTGGTCGTGCCGGTGCTGGCGCAGGCCCAGGCGGTGCGACCGCAGATGATCACGGCCGGGTTGTCCCACCCCTGGGCACTGGCCTTCCTGCCCGATGGCAAGATGCTGGTGACCGAACGCCCCGGCCGGTTGCGCGTCATCGACAGCGACGGCCGCATGGGCCCGCCGGTGTCGGGTGTGCCCGACGTCGTTGCGCAAGGCCAGGGCGGCCTGCTCGACGTGATCGTCGACAGCGACTTCGCCCGCAACCGGACCATCTTCTTCTGTTTCGCACAGGCGGCCGAGCGCGGCAACGGCAACAGCACGGCGCTGGCCCGGGCGCGCCTGTCCGCCGCCATGGACCGGCTCGAGGACGTGCAGGTGATCTTCAGCCAGCAACCCCGGTACGCCAGCAGTGCGCATTTCGGCTGCCGCATCGTCGAGAGCCGCACCGATGGCAAGGCCGATGGCCATCTGTTCCTGAGCCTGGGTGACCGGTTCCGCCGCATGGCCGATGCGCAGACCCTGGACAACCACCATGGCAAGATCGTGCGTATCGACAAGCAGGGTGGCGTGCCGAAGGACAATCCCTTTGCCGCCAACGGCCGCGGCCTGCCGGAGATCTGGAGTTACGGCCATCGCAACCTGCAAGGGGCGGCGCTGGCCCCCGACGGCCGCCTGTGGGTGCACGAACACGGCCCGCAGGGCGGCGATGAAATCAACATCCCGTCGCCCGGGCGCAACTACGGCTGGCCGGTCATCACCTACGGCGTGAACTATGGCGGCGGACAGATCGGCGAAGGCATCAGCCGCAAGGACGGCATGGAGCAGCCGATCCACTACTGGGTCCCGTCGATCGCGCCCTCGGGCATGGCCTTCCTGACCAGCGACCGCTACGGTCCCGGCTGGCAGGGCAACCTGTTCGTCGGGGCACTGGCGGGGCGGCATCTGGCGCGTATCGAATGGCGCAGCGAAGGTGGCAGTGCCCGTGTCGTGGGAGAAAGCCGGCTGCTGACCGAACTCGGGGAACGCATCCGCGACGTGCGCCAGGGCCCGGACGGCCTGCTGTACGTATTGACCGACTCGTCCAACGGCCGTTTGATCCGGTTGCTGCCCCCCGGCTGACGTCGGCGGACTGCGGCCTCGATGCCGTTGATCGGCCGTTGTCCCGCCGCCTCTGCGTCATCGCTGCAACACCACGAACAGATAACGGGAACCGTCACCCAGGGTCGGCCCGCTGACGGCCGGTCGCATCGCGGCCGACTGCACCACGCTGCATTGGCGGATCGCCAGGCCGGCGCCGGCGGCAAGATCGGTGATGGTGCGTTCCGAGGCCAGCGGATAGTTGCGGGTATGGCGGGCAAACGCGAGCGCCATGTCGTGTGCCCGGCCGGCATCCAGCCCGGCCGGCGGTGGCAGCTCGGCGCTGAGCCGGGACGCCATGTCGGCGAAGGCCGCGGCCTGTTCCGGCGTGAACCCGACCGGCACGTCTTCGGGCGCCGCACGCAAGCGGTTCGAAAACACCAGTTGCCCGCCGTCGCGCAACAGCTGGCGATAGGCCTGGAACAGGGCCGGGCGCGTCCGGGGCCCGAAAAAACCCAGGAAACTGCTGGTGACGACAAGGTCGTAACCGACGGCGGGCCGGTGCGCCAGCACGTCCGCGCACACGGTGTGCACCGGGCGCCCCTGGCGTTCGGCATACCAGGTGTTCAGGCGCAGCGGTGTCGGACAGATGTCGAGCACGGTGACATGCAGGTCGACACCGACGCTTGCACCGGCATGCCACAGGTGCGCCAGCATCGAATAGTCGGCGCAGCCGGAGATCAGGACCCGGCGCACGCCGCCATGGGCATGCGGCCGCGCCGCCCAGGCCGCGATGGCCTCGATGTAGTGCGCTGGATGGCCACCCAGGGTCGCGCCCAGTCGCATCAGCCGCATCGTCTGCCAGAAGCCGTGATACGCGTCGCAACACGCGCCGTCGGCATCGTGCACGCAGTGTTCGGCGGCCCAGGTCCGCGCCAGCGCCGCCGACTGCGCCAGTGGTTCGACCGGGCCCGGACGCGGCGCCGCGTTTTCGGTATTCATGGCCGCGTGTCGCCGACGGCGGGGTCGGACACCTCCAGCAGGCTGGCCAGCAAGGGCCACAGTTGATCGGCCAGCCGGGTGTCGTCATCGTCGACCGGTTGCAGCGCCAGCGCGTGTCGTTCCAGCAGCGGCGTGGGCAGCGAGTGCATGCGGCTGGCCGCACATGCGACGGCGCCATCGACATGCGCCAGCACCATCGGCCACACGGCCTGCGGGATCGGCCCGCTCGGGTGGTCGGGGGTTGCGCGGTCGGCGGCGACGACCAGCAGGCGCAGGCGGTCGAAGGGCAGGCCGTCGCGCAGCAGTTCCGCCGGTGTCATCACGACGATGGCGCCGCCGATGGTGCGGCTGCCGGCGAGGATACGTGCAGCGGCGAATCCGCCGGCGGGCGCGGGGGCCAGCTGCTCCCGATCCTCCCAGACACCTTCGGCGCAGGCCAGGCCCCACGGGGGTTCACGGCCCGACAGCCGCGCGTGCAGCCGTCGCGCCGCCTGCGCCCCCGACGCGAGCACGAGCACGACCGGAATGCGCCAGGGACCGGGCAACAATTCGCGCAACACCTGCCGGTAGATGCCCGGCGTGGTGCTCGAGCCCAGTTGCGGCTGCCCGTTGACCTCGCAGATCAAGGCGCCGGTTTCCAGCCAGGAACGGCCGATGTCGTCGATGATCAGGTCGACGCCGGCCAGGTCGAGTTGCAGCGCCGCTGCCGCCCGTTCCGCGAGCCGGCGATTGTCCGGATGGATGACACCCTGCACCAGGGCCGGCGTACCGCCGGCAGACACGTTGGCGCGTCGGCGCAAGCCGACCCTGCGGCCGCTGGCGGGCACGGTCTGCGGCGTCAGTCCGTGTTGCGCCAGCAACTCCAGTGCCTCGGTGTCGAGCTCGATCGGCGCGTGGCCGCGCAGTTCTCCGGCGCGCAGGTGCGCCGGATCCTGGCGCTGGTGCTCCACCAGTTCGGCGATCGTGTGTCGACCGTCGCCGACGACGCCGGCGGCCTGGCGCACGATGGCCTTGATCAGGCGCCCGTTGAGCACGGTCAGGCGGTAGTCGTTGCCTTCGGCATGTTTCTCCACCAGGATATGGTCCGAACAACCCGCGGCCAGCGCGAACGCCGCCAGCACCGCGGCGTCGTCGCGCAGATCGGCCGATACCCCCTGGCCCTGGTCCCGGTCCGCGGGCTTGACCACCACCGGATACCCGATCTGGCGCGCCAGCCGCACCGCCATCTGCGGGTTTGCGGCCCGTGCATGGACCGGGGCGGGAAAACCCAGCTGGCGCAGGACCTGTGCGGTGCGGAACTTGTCGCGTGCCAGCCGCGTGCCGATGACCGGCGTGCGATCGGTGTAGCTGCTCTCGAGCCAGCGGCAGCCATGTCCCTGGCCGTAGGCGATCACGCCGGGCACGACGCCGCGCCACGGCAGCGCGAGTGCATGGGCGGCCTCCAGGAAACGGATGGTGTTGAATCCGGGCGCCTGGAACGGGCGCAACGCTCGCATCAGTTCGTCGGCGGCCGCGGCCGAGGGCGCTTGTCCGTGCATCGCTTGCTGCGCGCTCCGGGACACCCAGTCGAGCGCCATCCTGCCGGCATCGACGCTGGCATACGGCAGCGCGAAGCGGACCTGTTGCGTCGCATCGGTGCTTTCATCGCGCCACACCCAGGGGGCGTCGAACACCGGGACCTTGGCGCGCCGCTGCGCCGCCAGCGACCATGCCAGCAGGCGTCGCACCAGGGCCAGTTCGTCGTCCGCCACGTCGGAATCGCCGGCACCGACCGCCGTTGGTTCGGAGAAGAACCCGGCCATCACACGTCCCCAGGCGCCGAGATCCCGCGGGCCGGACCCGACCTCGCAGCAACCGAGCATCACCGGTTGCCGCGAGCCGTAGGCCATGCCGGGCAGCACCTGCCATTGCGGCGAGAACCGCCAGGTCGGGGGAGGGCCGGTCGTCGGTGCTGGAACCATGCCACCGATCGTAGCGCCAACACTGCCCGGGCCCCGGGGCGGTACGTCAGGCAGGTGCAAGTTGCATCGTCACAATGGCAGCGTTGACCCGTATTACAAGCAAGGAGCAATTGCCATGGCCGCGTACGCCGATTTCTACCGCCGATCCATCCAGGACAAGGACGCTTTCTGGGCCGAGCAGGCCGCGCTGGTCGATTGGCACACGCCCGCCACGCAGGTCTGCGACTACAGCCGCCCGCCGTTTGCACGCTGGTTCGTCGGCGGCACGACCAACCTGTGCCACAACGCGGTGGACCGCCATCTCGCGCAGCAGGCCGCGCAGCCGGCGCTGATCGCCGTGTCCACCGAGACCGGCCTGGAGCAGGTCTACAGCTTCGCCGAGTTGCACCTGGAGGTGCAACGCATGGCCGCCAGCATGATGGAGCTGGGTGTGGGCAAGGGCGACCGGGTATTGATCTACATGCCGATGGTGGCCGAGGCGGCCTTTGCAATGCTGGCCTGCGCGCGGATCGGCGCCATCCACTGCGTCGTGTTCGGCGGCTTCGCCTCGGGCGCGCTGGCCTCGCGCATCGAGGATGCGTCTCCCAGGCTGGTGGTCAGTGCCGACGCGGGCTCGCGCGGCGGCAAGGTGGTTGCGTACAAGCCGCTGCTCGACGAGGCGATCCGGCTGTCCAGCCACAAGCCCGACGCGGTGCTGCTGGTCGACCGGCAACTGTCGGCGATGGCGCTCGAGCCCGGCCGCGACCATCTGTGGGGCCCGCTGCGCGAGCGGCACATGAACGCGACGGTGCCGTGCGAGTGGTTGCCGTCGGAACATCCGAGTTATACGCTGTACACCAGCGGCACGACCGGCAAGCCCAAGGGCGTGCAACGCGACACCGGCGGTTATGCGGTGGCGCTGGCCGCCAGCATGCAGCACATCTTCTGCGGCAAGGCCGGCGAGACCTATTTCGCCACCAGCGACATCGGCTGGGTGGTCGGGCACAGCTACATCATCTACGGGCCGCTGATTGCCGGCATGGCCACCATCATGTACGAGGGTTTGCCGACGCGACCCGACGGCGGCATCTGGTGGAGCCTGGTCGAGAAATACAAGGTCACGGTGATGTTCAGCGCGCCCACCGCGATCCGGGTGCTGAAGAAACAGGACCCGGCATTGCTGTCGAAATACGACTTGTCATCGCTGCGCGCGTTGTTCCTGGCCGGCGAGCCGCTGGACGAACCCACGGCGCAGTGGATCTCCGGCAGCCTGGGCAAACCCATCATCGACAACTACTGGCAGACCGAGACCGGCTGGCCCATCCTGGGCCTGGCCAACGGCGTGGAGAAGGCGCCGAGCAAGTTCGGCAGCCCGGGCAAGGCCATCTACGGCTACGACGTCAAGCTGATCGACGAGAACACCGGCGAGGAACTCCAGGGCGCCGGCAAGAAGGGTGTCGTGGCCATCGAAGGCCCGCTGCCGCCCGGCTGCATGCAGACGGTCTGGCGCGACGACCAGCGTTTCGTCGACACCTACTGGAAGAGCATTCCGGGCAAGCTGGTCTACAGCACCTTCGACTGGGGCATTCGCGACGAAGACGGCTATTTCTTCATCCTCGGCCGCACCGACGACGTGATCAACGTCGCCGGCCACCGCCTGGGCACGCGCGAGATCGAGGAAAGCATCGCCGCCCACCCGAACATCTCCGAGGTCGCGGTGGTGGGGGTGGCCGACGCGCTCAAGGGGCAGGCCGCGATGGCCTTCGCCATCGTCAAGGACGCCTCGGCGCTGACCGACGACGCGGCCCGTCTGCGTATGGAAGGCGAGATCATGAAGCAGGTCGACAAGGACCTGGGGGCCGTGGCCCGGCCATCACGGGTGCACTTCGTCAGCTTGCTGCCCAAGACCCGCAGCGGCAAGTTGTTGCGCCGTGCCATCGTCGCGGTCTGCGAGGGGCGTGACCCGGGCGACCTGACGACGATGGAAGACCCGGCTGCGTTGCAGCAGATCCGGGACCTGGTCAAGCGCTGACGCCGGAGTGCCGCGGCGTGGCCGGCTGGGCCGGCACGTCGAACGCGGCCGGTGGCAGGCCGTCGGCATGGCGCTGCGCCATGGTCGCCCAGGCCGCCTCCCACTCCCGCAGGCGTGCCTGCGCATCGAACAGCGGCGCGGTGGCGCGTTGGCTGGCCAGCTGCGCACGCAAGGCGCGCAACGCCGCGGCATCGCGTCCGAGACCGACCACGGTGTCGACGAAACCGGCCGGGTTGCGCGTCACGCCCTCAGGCAGGCCCGCGGCACGCACGATGCTGGCGCCGAGCCGCGATGCCATGTTGTGCCCGGCGCAGGTCACCGCGGGCACGCCCATGCGCAGCGCATCCACCAGGCCCTGGTTGGCATTGAAACGCACCGTGTCGACGAACAGGTCGGCCAACGGCAGGCGGGCGAGGGTCCGTGCGCGTGGAGCCCGTTGCTGGAACACCAGCCGTGTCGCATCGATGCCGGCCTCGGCGGCGGCCTGCT
>JBFIDI010000240.1:0-8623 GCA_041581405.1 Burkholderiaceae bacterium | reverse complement strand
TCGACACCGAGGCGATCGAGCACGGCCTGGGCCCGATACCCGGGCGGCGACAACTGGGCCCAGGTCAGGTCGGGGGGTGCCGCCACGGCCGTGGCGGGCGCCACGATCGCAGCCGCAACGACCACCCGCGCGACGTGGGCCATCCAGGGAGGGGTTTGCCGACGGGCAAGGAATTGCAAGCTTCGGGTCAACATGGGCAGCGGAAATCGGTCTCGGGCTATTCTGCCTGAAGCGCCCGGCCGGTGCTGCGCGGCGCGCACTGTCTATCATGCACGGGCCGTGGTGTCCGCCACCGGTCCATCCGCAACCCGTCACAGGAGCCCGCCCATGTTGTCGCCCACGCAACGCCATGCCATCGTCGCCGAATGCCAGGCCATCGTCACCGCCTTTTCGGTGCACGCGGATCTGGGCGAGCTGGAGCAATGCGCCGCCTTGTTCACCGAAGACGGGCAGTTCGAGCGCCGCGGCGAGATGCTGACCGGGCGCCCGGCCATCCTGGCCGCGCTGCGGGCGCGCCCGCCCCTGCTGCACGCGCGCCACCACTGCCTGCCGCCGCACGTGACGATCCACGACGCCGACAGCGCCGACGGCATCACCTATTTCACGATCTACCGCCATGAAGGCGAATTGGCCGCCGGCACGCCGGCGCCGCTGACCGGGCCCGCGTCGATCGGCGAATTCCATGACCGGTTCGTGCGCACGCCCGACGGCTGGCGCCTGCGTCTGCGCACCACCCAGGTCGCGTTTCGGCGCTGACGCCGGCGACCGGCCGGCGCACGAGGCCCGGGTCGCCCGGCCCGATCGCCACCGCGGCCGTGCGGCCACCGAGCCAGCCAGTTGACGCGGCGGCGCAACATCGCCAAGAATCGGCCCATGGAACACCTCATTCGCAGCGCCGAGTCCCGGCTGGCGCGGATAAACGTGCCATTGAGCCTGCGCCTGCCGGGCGGTCGCACGGTGGGCCCTCCGCGCGCCGACGTCACGGTCGAGTTCTCGCGCTGGCCGGCGGTCGCATTGCTGGCGGCGGGCGAAATCGGCAAGATCGCCGAGGGTTTCGTCGAAGACCGGATCCGCATCGAGGGCACGATGCGCAAGGTGATGGACGTCGCCGCGCAACTGCTGCCGTCCTCGCCGGTCCCCGAGAAGATTCCCCTGTGGCAACGCGCGGTGCGCCGCGTGCGCTCGGCCGCGTCGCACTCGATCGCGCGCGACGCCGCCCAGGTGCAGTTCCACTACGACGTCAGCGACGACTTCTACGCCTTGTGGCTGGACCCGAAGCGGGTCTATTCCTGCGCCTATTTCTCCCAGCCCGCGATGACGCTGGCGCAGGCCCAGGAAGCCAAGCTGGACCATATCTGCCGCAAGCTGATGCTGCGCCCCGGCGAACGTTTCCTCGACATCGGCGCCGGCTGGGGCGGCCTGCTGCTGTGGGCGGCCGAACACTACGGCGTCGATGCCACCGGCATCACGCTGTCGAAGAACCAGCACGCCCATGTCACGCAGCTGATCCGTGACAAGGGCCTGGAATCGCGGGTACGGGTGTTGTTGTGCGACTACCGTGACCTGGCCGCCGAACAACCCTTCGACAAGATCGCCTCGGTGGGCATGATCGAACACGTCGGCCAGGCCAACCTGGGCGCCTATTTCGGCAAGATCTTCGGCCTGCTCGCCCCGGGCGGGCTGGTGCTCAACCACGGCATCACCGCGGCCGGCCCGCAGGCCGGCCAGCTCGGCGCAGGCATCGGCGACTTCATCGAAAAATACATCTTCCCCGGCGGCGAACTGCTGCACGTGAGCCAGTTGCTGCGCGAAGGCGCGGTCGCCGGCCTGGAGATGCTCGACACCGAGAACCTGCGGCCGCACTACGCACGCACCTTGTGGGCCTGGTCCGACGGCCTCGAGGGCCAGCTCGGCCAGGCGCTCGTGGCACTGCGGTCGAACGGCAGCGAACCGAGCCAGGCCGAACGCGTGCTGCGCGCCTACCGGCTCTATCTGGCCGGCAGCGCGATGAGTTTCGAGCGCGGCTGGTTGTCGCTGCACCAGATGCTGGCGGCGCGCCCGGCGCAGGGCAACGACTTCGGCAATCCGCCGGGCGCGGCGTCGCGTTATCCGTTCACCCGCAAATACATGTACCCTTGAGACGCGTTGCGGCCGACGACACCCGGGCGGACCGACGATGCGCACGAATCAAGGGAGCACGGACGACCATGTTGTACAAATTCAAATCCAAGGCCGCGGGTGACGTCATCATGCTGCAGGCCACTGGCGAGCAGATCCTGCGCATCATCGGCAAGGAGCCGGGCCCCAAGGGCATCGTGTTGCCCGAGCAGATGCCGGCCGCCATCGCCGCGCTGGAGCAGGCCATCGCGCAGGGTCAGCAGGCCGCGCAGCCGGCGGCCGACAAAGGCGCACCGGACGACAAGGACGATACGCCCGCCGCCGACCGCGTCAGCCTGCGCCAGCGCGCCGCGCCGTTCATCGACATGCTCAGGCGCTGCCACCAGGCGGACAAGGAGATCGTCTGGGGCGTCTGAAGGCGACCGGCGCCGGTGGTCAGGCTGCGACGCCGGCCGCGGCGGGAACCGGTGCTGCGCACATGGCGCCGCCCTTGCGCGAACGATCCAGTGTGCGGGACGGATGTTCGCCGAACATCGCGAGATAGTCGCGCGCAAAGCCGCTGGGATGGTCGAAACCCCATCGCAACGCCACATCGAGCACGCGCTCGTTGCCCTGCTTGAGGCTGCGCCGCGCGCAGGAGAGTCGCACGCACTTGAGGTACTGCAGCGGCGAGATGCCCAGCGACTGCTCGAAGCAATATTGCAGGGTTCGCCGCGGCGTGTCGAGTTCGGCACACAACGACGCCACGTTGAGCGGGATCTCCGGGCGCTCGTGCATCCAGGCGCGCACCAGCGCGAGTGCACGCTCGACGGTTGCGCTGCAGACCCTGGACTTGCCGCGCATCGGCAACGCCTCGAAATGGGACATGCCCTCGACCAGGTGGTCGAGCAGCGTCAGTTGCGCACGGTGCAGCCGGCCCTCGTCGACCTGCGGGCCGAGCATGCCCCACGCGGTGTCCACGATGTCCTGGCGCAGCCATTCGGGCAATCGGCCCAGGCGCGCACCGGCAAGCCCGGACAAGCACGGCAAGCCGTGGAACCGGTCGAAACCCGCGAGTGACTCGCGCGCGACGCCGATCACCAGCAACTCGAAGTGATCCGGCGTGCGCAGGTTGAGCCGGCGCGGGGCGAAGAAACCGATCACCTCGTTGCCAGCCGTGACCCGGGCGCCGAACGAGTAGAGCTCGCCGCTGGCCCGCACCGGAATGGCCACCCCGACGCTGCGCCCGTGGGTCTCGCCCTCCTGCAGGATCGCGCCGTGCGTGTCTTCCAGGCACAACTGGATGCCATTGCCGCTGGCCAGCGTCAACGCCCCCTGGAACTGGCCACGGGTCAACTGGGTGTAACGCTGCGTCCAGCCCGGGAGCGACATCGACAACTCGTCGACATCCGAGGTCTGGAAATGCTGGAAATTCCAATCTGCTGTCATGCTACCTGCCAGCTGCAATATTCATGCCTGCCACCGGAACCATGGTATCGCCAATGGCGCCGTTTGTGCCCCCGACGCAGGGATAACCCGCAGCACGTGTTTCCGCATCTTGCCGATTCTTGCTAGATCGGTCCGCCGGCACGCCCTAGGATGACCCCCATCCGCCCTTTCCGACGACCACGCCCATGCACACCACCCCGACCCTTGTCGAACCCGACGCCCGTCCCGGCGCAGCGACCCTGACGATGCTGCACCCGATGGCCGACCCCAAGCTGGCGCAACGCGAGTCGCCGTTGCGGATCGACCGGGGCGAAGGCGTCCATGTCTTCGATGCGGCCGGGAATCGTTATCTCGATACCGTCGCAGCCCTGTGGAACGTGAACGTCGGGCACAACCGGCCGGAACTGCGCGCGGCCATCGTGGCCCAGATCGACAAGCTGGCCTACTACTCCACCTTCGTCAATACCACCAACGCGCCGGCGGCCGAACTCGCGGACCGGCTGGTCACCCTGTTCGCGGAGGAGGACATGGCCAAGGCCATGTTCAGTTCCGGCGGCTCGGATGCGGTGGAGACCGCGATCAAGCTGGCGCGCCAGTACTGGAAACTCGAAGGCCAGGCGGAGCGTGTCAAGATCCTGTCGCTCAAGCTGGGTTACCACGGCGTGCACATGGGAGGCGCATCGGCGAACGGAAACCCGATGTTCCGCCTCGCCTACGAACCCCTGATGCCGGGATTCCACCAGATCGAAGGGCCCTACGCCTACCGCAATCCCTGGGGTGCCCGCACGCAGGAGGCCCTGCTGGCGTTCTCGCTGGCCGAGCTCGAACGGGCCATCCAGTACCACGGGCCCTCCACGATCGCCGCCTTCATCGCCGAGCCGGTACAAGGCGCGGGCGGCGTGATCGTGCCGCCGGACGGCTACTGGCCCGGGGTGCGCCGCATCCTGGACCGCCACGGCGTGTTGCTGATCGCGGACGAGGTCGTGACCGGCTTCGGGCGCATCGGCAGCATGTGCGGCTCGCGCGCCTGGGGTGTCGCGCCCGACATCATGGTGCTGGCCAAGGGCATCAACTCCGGCTACGTGCCGCTGGGCGCCACCTTGCTGAATTCCCGCGTGAGCGATGCCTGGAACCGGGACCATCCGCTGGCCGCGGTGATGCACGGCTACACCTATTCCGGCCACCCGCTGGCCTGTGCGGCCGCGAATGCCAACCTCGACATCGTCGTGGCCGAAGACCTGCCGGGCAACGCGGCGAAGGTGGGCGGCTACATGCTGGAGCGGCTGCGGGAGTTCGACCGTTACCCCATGGTCGGCGACATCCGTGGCAAGGGCCTGATGGCGGCGCTCGAACTGGTCCGTGACCGCAGCACCCAGGAGCCGATGACACCCGCCGACGCCGCCGTGGGCGCGCTGGCACGGATTGCGCGCGAGGAAGGCGCCATCATTCGCATCCAGGGCAATCGCCTGATCATCTCGCCGCCGCTGATCTTCACGCGCGACCATGTCGACACGATGGTCTCGATCTTGCATATCGCATTCACCCAAGCCCAGCGAGTCGCCTGAGTGCACCCGCCCCACCCCCCGCCGACCTGAAAGAAAGTGAACGCCATGAAAACCACCCTCACCCTGCTCACGCTCGCCATCGCAACCATTGCGCCACTGCATGCCGGCGCACAGGACAAGTGGCCGAGCAAGACGATCGAAATCATCTACCCTTATCCGCCCGGCAATGACACCGACGCCGTGTTGCGGCTGGTCGCCGAAGGCATGAGCAAGCGGCTCGGCGTCGCGGTGCAGGTCATCAACAAGCCGGGCGGCGGCGGCGTGGTCGGATTCGCCGAGATGACGCGGGCCAAGCCCGATGGATACACCATCGGCACCTGGACGCCCGGGCCCGGCATTTCGCAGATCGTGGCCGGCAACACGCCGTACAAGCAATCGGACTACATCGCCATATCCGGCCTGCACGACAACGACTTCGTGCTCGCGGCCAAGGGTGGCATCCCGGCCAGCAACCTGAAGGAATTCGGCGACTGGGCCAAGAAACGCGGCAAGCCGGTCATCGTCGCCAGTTATGCACCTGCCGCGGTGCCGGCGCTGATGGCCGCGAAGATCGCGAAACGCGATGGCTGGCCGATCAAGGTCGTCGCATTCGGCAACCCGGGTGCCAAGGAACTGGTCGCGGGCGACGCCGAACTCTCGACCACCGGCGCGGAGATGATCTCGTCCTACGTCAAGGACGGACAGGTCAAGGTCCTGTCGTCCTGGACCGCACAGCGCAATCCGATCATCGCCAAGGTGGCGACGGCCAAGGAGGAAGGTTACGGCGACCTGTTCATCTGGACCGGCATGGCTGCGCCCAAGGGCGTGCCGCAGGACATCGTCAAGCGCCTGTCCGACGTCATCATCGCGACGCTCGACGACAAGCCGGTGCGCAACATGCTGGCCCGGCTGGGCGTATCCGCCGCACCCATGACCAGCGAGCAGGCGACACGGCAGATCGCCGAAGACACGAAGTGGATCTCCGAGTTCATGACCGAACTGGGATTCGCCAAGAAATGACGACGCCGGCCGCTGCCCCCGGGCGCCTCGGAGCGCCGGACCAGATCCTGCTGATGGCGCTGATGCTGGCGGCGGCGGGCCTGTTCTGGGCGACCGGCTCGCTGATCGTCCCGTATCCGGAACATGCGCCCTGGTACGAGTCGTCGGCGCTGTTCCCGCGCCTGGTGCTGGGCGTGATGGCCATCGGCGCGATCGCGGAGATCGTCCGGCGCCGCCGCGGCAGTGTCCAGGGCTCGGACGAATCGGACGAACTCGACTCCAGCCAGGTCGACCTGAAGCAGGCGGCCCTGCTCGTCGCGCTGTTCATGCTGTACATGGGCATGATCCCCTGGCTCGGCTACGCCAGCAGCACGCTGGTCTTCCTGCTCCTGGCTGGAACAGCGCTGGGCCTGCGGCTGCGCCAGTGCCTGCTGCTGGCCTTGCCGTTGACCGCCGGCATGTGGGTGGTGTTCGTGCAGCTGCTCCAGGTCGCGTTCGGACACGGCTTGTTGCCCTGATCACCCATGTATTTCCTCGAAGGACTGCAACAAGGCATCGTGGCGATCGGCACCATGCCGGTGCTGATCGCGATGCTGGTGGGCGCGGCGATCGGCATCGTCGTCGGCGTGTTGCCCGGGGTCGGCCCGGGTGTGACGATCGCGGTGATGCTGCCGTTCACCTATGGCATGCCGGCCATGGCCGGCATCGCGCTGCTGCTGGGGGTCTACGTCGGGTCGTTCCCGGGCGGGGCCGTCACGTCCATCCTGATCCGCACGCCGGGCGAAGCCTCGTCGATCATGACCATGTTCGACGGTTACCCGATGGCGCGCCGCGGCGAGGCCCATCGCGCGTTGTCGCTGGCCTTCATGGCCACCTTCCTGGGAGGCATCGTCAGCGCGCTGATGCTCGGCGCCGCGGCCAAGCCCGTGGCCGGTTTCGCCGCCCAGTTCGGGGCCGCCGAAGGCGTGATGGCCATCGTGTTGGCGGCGCTGTGCGTCGGCAAGGCCTACCAGGGCCGGTTCGCATCGGCCATCATGATGATGAGCCTGGGTTTCTTCCTCGCGTCGGTGGGCATCGATCCGAACTCGAACGAACAACGCTTCACGTTCGGCACCGCACACATGCTCAGCGGCATTCCGCTGGTCCCGGTCGTCGTCGGCCTGTTCGGGCTGGCGCAGGCGCTGGTGATGGTCAGTTCGCCACCGCCGACGTTCGACGCCAGCATGATCAAGTCGGCCGGCCTGTCCTGGCGCGCGTTCCTCGAGCCGTTCCGCTACCCGCGCTCGCTGGCCAAGGGCCTGGCGCTGGGCACGGGCATCGGCATCCTGCCCGCCGTGGGCGCGGCCCTGTCCACCTCCATGGCCTATTTCTGGGCCCGCAGCGGCGCCAAGGATCCGATCCCCTTCGGTGAAGGCAACCCGGAGGGCATCGTCGCGGCCGAGGCAGCCAACAACTCGAACTCAGGCGGCGCGATGATCACGGTGCTGGCGCTGGGCATTCCGGGCGATGCGATGACGGCCATCATCATGGGCGTGTTCGTCGTGCACGGCATCGCTCCCGGACCGTCCCTGTTCCTGGACCGGCCGGAGATCGTCAACGGCATCTTTGTCGGACTGCTGGTGCTGAACGTGCTGGTCCTGCTGATGCTGATGGGAAGCGTCAAATACCTGGCCCGGCTGGCCTACGTCGACCCGCGCAAGCTCGGACTCGGCATCCTGGTGCTGTGCCTGGTGGGGGCGTATTCGTCCGCCAATTCCTGGTACTTCGTCTGGCTGGCGGTCGCCTTCGGCGTGTTCGGGCTGCTGTGCGCGCGCTGCGGCATTCCCACCATTCCGCTGGTGCTGGGCATGGTCATGGGCGATACGCTGGAGGCGAACCTGCGCCAGATGCTGGCCGTCAGCAGCGGATCGTTCGCACCGCTGGTGGATCGTCCGCTGGCCAGCGGCATGGTCGCCATCGCGGCGCTGATCGTCGCCTGGCCGCTGCTGCGCCGCGCATTTGCGCGGCTGCGGCGCCCCTCCCATCGCGCAACAACCAAGGATGCGACATGAAAACCGGTTTTGTCACCGACGAGCTCTGCTTCTGGCACGACCCGGGCAACTACGCGCTGATGCTCAAGCCCGGGGGCTTCATCGAACCCTACAACCGGCATATCGAGAATCCGGATCCGAAACGCCGCTTCCTGAACCTCGTCGAGCGCAGCGGCCTGGCGGCGCAGTTGACGCGGCTGGCGTCGCGCGACGCCCGCGAGGATGAGTTGTTGTGGCTGCACACGCCGCGCATGGTGCACCACGTGCGTGCGGTGCGCCGCGAAGTCCTCGTGGTGCCGGTACTCGTCGAGGTCCGCCTCCCGGTAGAGGCTGGGCAGGCGCTGCTGCACGCCCCGGCCGCCCACGCTCTCGACGTCGATCGTGTGGTGGTCCTGCGTGCTCGCGAGGGGGTACGCGCCGCCGGTCCGCTCGACCGCCGCCCCGGGCGCGAAGCCCATGGTCTCGCAGGTCCGCAGCGCGTACGCGTCGAAGCCCGCGCCGGCG
>JBFIDI010000239.1:0-8655 GCA_041581405.1 Burkholderiaceae bacterium | reverse complement strand
TTTCATGATGAACTCGCGCCCGCGCATGAGTCCGAACCGCGGACGACGCTCGTCGCGGAACTTGGTCTGGATCTGGTAGAGGTTGCGCGGCAGTTGCTTGTAGCTCTTGATGTCCTGCCGCATGATGTCGGTCACGACCTCTTCGCTGGTCGGCTGCACGATGTAGTCGCGGTCGTGCCGGTCGCGGATCCGCAGCAGTTCGGGGCCCATCTTGGCGAATCGGCCGGTTTCCTGCCACAACTCGGCGGGCTGCACCACCGGCATCGTCAACTCCACCGCGCCGGCGCGGTTCATTTCCTCGCGCACGATGGCCTCCACCTTGCGGATGACCCGCAGGCCCATCGGCATGTAGCTGTAGATGCCGGCGCCGAGCTTCTTGATCAGGCCGGCGCGCATCATCAATTGATGGCTGGCGACTTCGGCATCGGCAGGTGCTTCCTTGAGCGTGGAGATGAAAAAACGGGAGGCTTTCATGGGAGTCGGGACGGTTCCAGGCGCTTTGCCGCACGCAGCTTGCGGGGCATAATGGACCCAGTTTGAAAATTGGGGTTTGATTATGCTTGACCGGGACGGCTTTCGGCCCAATGTCGGCATCGTTCTGCTCAACCAGAGGAACCAGGTATTCTGGGGCAAGCGCATTCGTACCCATTCGTGGCAGTTTCCGCAGGGCGGCATTGATCGAGGAGAAACCCCCGAACAGGCCATGTTCCGAGAGCTGCACGAAGAAGTGGGGCTCCAGCCGGAGCACGTTTGCGTGGTCGCGCGTACACGCGACTGGTTGCGCTACGAGGTGCCGGATCGTTACATTCGCCGCGATGCACGCGGCCACTACAAGGGCCAGAAGCAGATCTGGTACCTGCTGCAACTGGTCGGATACGACTGGAACCTGAACCTTCGCGCAACCGATCACCCTGAATTCGACGCCTGGCGCTGGAACGACTACTGGGTTCCGCTGGACATGGTCGTCGAGTTCAAGCGCGGCGTCTACGAGATGGCCTTGACGGAGCTGGCGCGGTACCTGCCGCGCCACGAGGTCCGCAACCGCTACCTGCGCAGCGGCAGCCGGGTGCGCGACCATGAACACCACCATCACCATACGCATGCGACTGACGGTTCGGCGCGACCGGGAATGGCCCTGCCCCCCGGGGCCAGTTATGAACCGGACCCGCATACCAACGTCGAGACCGATGAAACCGATGAGCCCCACGCGCGCTAGGCGTGCAACAACGATTGCCCTTGCGACCTGCCTGTTGACGATCGCCCCGGCATTTGCCCAATTGGCGGACCTGGACCCCGACTGGAAGGAAGTGGATGCCAAGCCTCCCGCCACGTTCAGAACCGACAAGCTGGTACCGATCGAGATGCCGCGTTACCTGTCGGTCAAGCTGGGCCTGGACCCGGACAGCCTGACGGTATCGAGCGACGGTATCGTTCGTTACGTCGTGGTTGCCGTGTCCGGCAGCGGCAACATCAATGCCGCGTACGAGGGCATCTGGTGCCGGGCCGGCGAGGTCAAGACCTATGCGCGTGCCGGCAACGACGGCCAATGGGATCCCGTACCCGATCCGCAGTGGAAGGCGCTCAATGCCAGCCAGCCGTCGATGCACGCGCTGGCGCTGGCACGCCAGGGCGTCTGCAACGGCCGGTCGGCATCCGGCATTTCGCCGCAGGACATCCTGCGCAAACTCAGGCAGTCGGGGTCCGACGGCGTGCAGCGCTGAGCCGCCCCGCGGCGCCTGGCGCGCCCGGACGTGCCGCGGGTCAACGCGTGATGACGAGGTTGTCGCGGTGGACCATTTCCGGCTCCGCAACGTAGCCCAGCACGCGCTCGAGTTCCGCCGAAGGCTTGCGGCAGATCAGGCGCGCCTCGAAACTCGAATAGTTGGCCAGTCCGCGGGCGATCTCGGCGCCAGAGGTCTCGCGCACGGCAATCACGTCGCCGCGCGAGAACTCGCCGACCACGCTCAGCATGCCGATCGGCAACAGGCTCTTGCCATCGGCGCGCAGCTTGGACGCGGCGCCGGCGTCGACCGTGACCGCACCGCGCAATTGCAGGTGGTCGGATATCCACTGCTTGCGCGCCTGCTTTTTCTGGGTCTGGGCCACGAGCAAGGTTCCGATCGACTCGCCGGCCGTCAGGCGGCGCAGCACATCGGGTTCGCGGCCCCACGCGATGATGGTCGACGCGCCCGAGCCGGCCGCCCGGCGCGCGGCCAGGATCTTGGTGATCATGCCGCCGCGCCCGAGGCTGGAACCGGCCCCGCCGGCCATCAGCTCCAGTGCGGCGTCGCCGGCCTTGCCTTCGTGCACGAACTGCGCATCCGGATTCTTGCGCGGATCGGCCGTGTACAGACCTTGTTGATCGGTGAGGATGATCAACAGATCCGCCTCGACCAGATTGGCGACCAGTGCGCCGAGGGTATCGTTGTCGCCGAACTTGATCTCGTCGTTGACGACCGTGTCGTTCTCGTTGATGACCGGGACAATGCCAAGCTTGAGCAGGGTCATCAGCGTCGAGCGGGCATTCAGATACCGTTCGCGGTCCGCCAGATCGGCATGCGTGAGCAGGACCTGGGCACTGCCCAGGCCATGGGCACGCAGCTTGGACTCGTACATCTGCGCAAGCCCCATCTGCCCGACGGCCGCGGCCGCCTGCAATTCGTGGACCTCGTGCGGACGGGTCTTCCAGCCCAGCCGCTTCATGCCTTCGGCAATCGCACCGCTGGACACCATCACCACTTCCCGCTTGTCGCCGACCAGCAACGCCAGCTGGCGACACCACTCGCCGATGGCTTCTTCATCCAGGCCACGGCCGTCGTTGGTGACCAGGCTGGAGCCGACCTTGACGACGATGCGCCGGGCCTGGCGCATCACGAGGGGTTGGGCGCTCGTGCTCATTCGGCGGACTTCGGGCTTGGGTGTGACTATCCGGGTGGGGGACGAAACCGGCTACGCAGTGTCGCCGGGCGTGAAACGCGGGTCGACGACCGGCACGACCTGCTCGGCCTGCTGTTGCACCTGGACCTGCTTGAAGACCGCCTGCACCAGCGCTTCGCAACCGTCCCGCGTCAAGGCCGAGATCTCGAACACCGGGCCCTTGAACCGCATGCGGCGCACGAAATCGGCGACCAGGGCCGCACGCTTGTCGGCCGGCACCATGTCGAGCTTGTTCAACACCAGCCAGCGCGGCTTGCGATGGAGCTTCGGGTCGTATTTCTTGAGTTCGTTGACGATGGCTTTCGCCTGCGCCACGGTATCGACACTGTCGTCGAACGGCGCCATGTCGACGACGTGCAGCAGCAGTCGCGTGCGCTGCAGGTGCCGCAGGAACAGATGTCCGAGACCGGCCCCTTCGGATGCCCCTTCGATCAGCCCCGGCAGATCTGCCACGACAAAACTCTGGGACGGCCCGACGCGCACCACACCCAGGTTGGGATGCAGGGTCGTGAAGGGATAGTCGGCGATGCGAGGCCTGGCATTCGAAATGGCCGAAATCAGCGTCGACTTGCCGGCGTTGGGCATGCCCAGCAGGCCCACATCCGCCAGCACCTTCAACTCGAGCTTGAGGCTCTTCTTCTCGCCGGGCCAGCCCGGCGTCTTCTGCCGGGGCGCGCGATTGATCGCGCTCTTGAAGCGCATGTTGCCGAAGCCGCCGTCGCCGCCCTTGGCGATCGTGACGACCTCCCCGGGCGTGAGCAACTCGTACAGCACCTCGCCGGTTTCGGCATCGGAAATGACGGTGCCCACCGGTACGCGCAAGGTGATGTCGTCTCCCGCGGCGCCGAACATGTCGGAGCCCATCCCGTGTTGTCCGCGTTTGGCCTCGTGCCTGCGCGCATACCGGAAATCGACCAGCGTGTTCAATCCCACGTCCGCGACCGCATAGACGTGACCGCCACGCCCGCCGTCACCACCATTGGGCCCGCCGAACTCCTTGTATTTCTCGTGCCGGAACGACACGCAGCCCGCACCGCCATCGCCAGCGGCGATGTCGATATAGGCTTCGTCGACGAATTTCATGATGGGCTACGCAAGACCGGTACGGGACGAACCGGCAACGACTCGATGACCAGCGAAAGGTCGGTATCAAGCCGGGAAATACAAGGACTTATAAACGAAAAACCCCGCGCGAGGCGCAGGGTTTGGGACCGGGCCGACGTCGGATCAGGCCGATGTGACGTTGACCGTTTGCTTGTTCATCGCGCCCTTGACGGCAAAGGAAACCTTGCCATCTGCCAATGCGAACAAGGTATGGTCCTTGCCGAGTCCGACGTTGACACCGGGGTGGAAACGTGTACCACGCTGGCGAACGATGATGGCGCCGGCGGAAACCGCCTCACCGCCAAAAACCTTCACACCCAGCATCTTGGGCTTGGAATCACGCCCGTTGCGCGTCGAGCCGCCGCCTTTTTTCTGTGCCATTTAGCTTCTCCAATCAGTTTGAACCAGGGTCACCCCAGGCTCAATGGTTCATCAGGCCGCAATAGCACCGATTTGCAGTTCGGTGTACTGCTGACGATGACCTTGGCGCTTCTGGTAGTGCTTGCGACGGCGCATCTTGAAGATGTTGACCTTGTCGTGCTTGCCATGCGCCACGACCGTGGCTTTGACAGTTGCGCCGGATACCAGGGGCGTTCCAACCTTGATTTCAGCGCCGTTTCCGACGGCCAGAACCTGGTCGATGACGATCTCCTGGCTTACATCCGCAGCAATCTGTTCTACTTTGATATTCTCGCCGGAAGCAACGCGATATTGCTTGCCACCGGTTTTTATGACCGCGTACATGTGGACCTCTCATCTAAAGGCGCTGCTCGCGCCTTCCAAACAACTGCGCGGACCAAATTCCGCACAGTCGGCGAGTATAGCATCCGAAAATCATTGCTGTCACCTGCACCCCATCGGCCCAAGGGAGCCGGGTCGCGTCTTCCTATAATGCGTGGCTAACTTTCCAGGCTGGCCTTGCAGACACCACCTTCCCCTTCAGCGCCCGGACTCGCCGTCATCGCCGCGGACATGCGCCAGGTCGATGCCGTGATCGCAAGCCGGCTCGACTCCGGCGTCCCGCTGGTCGGGGAAGTGTCGCGCTACATCATTGGCGCGGGCGGCAAACGGCTGCGGCCGGCGTTGCTCCTGCTCACCAGTGGCGCGCTGGGCCATACCGGCGAGCAACGCTTCAACCTGGCCGCGGTCGTCGAGTTCATCCATACCGCGACCTTGCTGCACGACGACGTCGTGGATGACTCGGCGATGCGCCGTGGCAACGCGACGGCCAACGAGAAGTTCGGCAATCCGGCCAGTGTGCTGGTCGGCGACTTCCTGTATTCCAGGGCATTCCAGATGATGGTGAATGCCCAGGACATGCGCATCATGGCCGTGCTCGCCGATGCCACCAACGTGATCGCGGAAGGCGAGGTCCTCCAGCTAATGAACATGCACAACGCCGGGCTCGACGAGGCCGGGTACCTGCATGTGATCCGTTCCAAGACAGCCAAGCTCTTCGAGGCCAGCGCGCGTGTCGGCGCCATCCTCGCCGGGGCATCGAGCACCCTGGAGGAGACGTGCGCACAATACGGCCAGGCGCTGGGGACCGCGTTCCAGGTCATCGACGACGTGCTCGACTACGCCGGCGACGCCGAGTTGCTGGGCAAGAACCTCGGCGACGACTTGCGCGAAGGCAAGGCAACACTGCCGCTGATCTGCGCCATGCAACGGGGCTCCCCCGAACAGCGCGCCGTGATTGCCAACGCGATCGAGGCCGGCGCGGTCGACATGCTGGAGCAGGTCGTCGCCATCGTCAGGGAAACGGGCGCACTCCAGTTTTCCCGTGACGCGGCAGCGCGCGAGGCGGCCCGCGCAACCGCTTGCGCGGAACAATTGCCGCCCGGGCCGCACCGTTCTTGTTTGCTACAATTGTCGAGTCAGCTTTTGGAGCGCAACAACTAGGTCTTTCATGTTGTGCGCCCGCAATCGGGGTGTAGCTTAGCCTGGTAGAGCGCTACGTTCGGGACGTAGAGGCCGGAGGTTCGAATCCTCTCACCCCGACCATCACAAGCTGTGTTGTCAAAGAGCCCTTCCTCGGGTTGCATGGGCCTGCTTTCGATTTACATCGTTCAGGCAATCGGAGATGATTAGGCGATTGCCCCGCGCCGTAGTACATTTTCAGCCCATGTCCGCAGTCGATACCGCCAGCCGCGAATCCCTACCCGTTGCCCTTCCCGGACTGGGCCGAGCCCTGATACTGGCCGGCAAGCTTGGTCAGAAATCGGCCGAGGAAATCTATCGCAAGGCATCGTCGGGCCGTACCAGTTTCATCGCGGAGTTGACCGGTTCCGGCGCGGTATCGGCGTCCGACCTTGCCCATACGATGTCGTCGGCCTATGCGGCGCCGCTGATCGACCTCGATGCCATCGACCAGCAGCGCCTGCCCAAGGGCCTGCTCGATCCGAAGATCTGCCAGGCCTACCGCGTGGTGGTGCTGAGCAAGCGAAACAACCGGCTGACGGTCGCAACCGCGGACCCGTCCGACCAGGAGGCGATCGAGAAGATCAAGTTCGCGACACAACTCGGTGTCGACTGGGTCATCGCCGAGTACGACAAGGTCCTCAAGCTCGTCGACGAACATGCGGCCACCACCACCGAAACGATGGAAGAGATCATCGGTGGTGAGTTCGAATTCGACGAAGCCGCCGCCAGTGGCGGCGACGACAACGAACAGACGACCGTCTCCGAGGTCGACGACGCGCCGGTCGTCAAGTTCCTGCACAAGATGCTGCTCGATGCGTTCAGCATGCGTGCGTCGGACCTGCACTTCGAGCCCTACGAGCACACCTACCGGGTCCGCTTCCGGATCGACGGCGAACTGCGCGAGATCGCGACGCCGCCGATTGCCATCAAGGACAAGCTGGCCTCGCGGATCAAGGTGATCTCCAAGATGGACATCTCCGAAAAGCGGGTCCCGCAAGACGGCAAGATGAAGCTCAAGATCGGGCCGAACAAGGTCATCGACTTCCGGGTCAGCACCTTGCCGACGCTTTTTGGCGAAAAGATCGTCATCCGTATCCTCGACCCCAGCAGCGCCAAGCTCGGCGTGGACGCGCTGGGCTACGAGCCGGAGGAAAAACGCCGCCTTCTCGAGGCCATCGGCCGCCCGTACGGCATGATTCTCGTGACCGGGCCTACGGGCTCGGGCAAGACGGTGTCGCTGTACACCTGCCTGAACCTGCTGAACAAGCCGGGCGTGAACATCGCGACGGCCGAAGACCCTTCCGAGATCAACCTGCCGGGCGTCAACCAGGTCAATGTCAACGACAAGGCCGGCCTGACCTTCGCGGCGGCGCTGAAGTCGTTCCTGCGCCAGGATCCCGACATCATCATGGTCGGCGAGATCCGCGACCTGGAGACGGCCGACATCGCCATCAAGGCGGCGCAGACCGGACACCTGGTGTTGTCGACACTGCATACCAACGACGCGCCCACGACCCTCACCCGCATGCGCAACATGGGCATCGCCCCGTTCAATATCGCCTCGAGCGTGATATTGATCACGGCGCAACGCCTGGCGCGGCGGCTATGCTCGAGTTGCAAGGCCGTTGCGGATATTCCCGAGAAGGCCTTGCTCGATGCCGGCTTCAAACCCAACGAGATCGACAGCAGCTGGACCACGTATCGTCCGGTGGGTTGCTCCTCGTGCAACGGAGGTTACAAGGGTCGCGTGGGTATCTACCAGGTCATGCCGGTCTCCGAAGAAATCCAGCGCATCATCCTGCGCGATGGCAGTGCACTGGAAATTGCCAAGCAGGCGGAGGCAGAGGGCGTTGAATCACTTCGGCGCTCCGGCCTGCTCAAGGTCAAGCAGGGCCTGACCTCGCTGGAAGAAGTGCTCGCCGTCACCAACGACTAGAAAAAGGGTTCCGAGACCATATGGCTACAGCGAAGCCCAAGGGCACCAACGAGACGGTCTTCGAGTGGGAGGGCAAGGATCGCAATGGCAAGCAGGTCCGCGGGGAAACACGCGCGGTGGGCGTCAACCAGGTGCAGGCGATGCTGCGGCGCCAGGGCGTCACGCCGACGAAGATCAAGAAGCGGCGCATGGGCGGCGGCTCGGCGATCAAGCCCAAGGACATGGCCATCTTCACGCGGCAGCTGGCCACGATGATGAAGGCCGGCGTGCCCCTGCTGCAGGCGTTCGATATCGTCGGACGCGGCAACCCCAACCCCCGGGTCACCAAACTGCTCAGCGACATCCGCACCGACGTCGAGACCGGTACCTCGCTCAGCGTGGCTTTCCGCAAGTACCCGCTGTATTTCGACAACCTCTACTGCAACCTGGTCGAGGCCGGCGAGTCCGCCGGTATCCTGGACCAGTTGCTCGACCGGCTCGCCGTCTACATGGAAAAGACGGAGGCCATCAAGTCCAAGATCAAGTCGGCGTTGATGTACCCGATCACGGTGCTGATCGTGGCCTTCGTTGTCGTATCGGTCATCATGATCTTCGTGATCCCGGCCTTCAAGGAGGTCTTCGCCAACTTCGGCGGCGACCTCCCGGTCCCCACCCTGATGGTGATCGCGTTGAGCGAGTTCTTCATCGATTACTGGTACCTGATCTTCGGCGGCCTGGGCGGCGGCGTGTATTTCTTCATGCAGGCCTGGAAACGC
>JBFIDI010000238.1:0-8683 GCA_041581405.1 Burkholderiaceae bacterium | reverse complement strand
TCTAAGAGCCTGAACCTGGGCCCATCGGATATCACGCTCAACACGGGCGAGTCGGTGCAGATCGGCCGCCTGCGCGTCAGGACGGACGAAGGCGCGCTGATGCTGCCGCAGTTCTACAAGGGCCGCGATGGCCGGCCGGCGTTTGCGGTCGACTCCTTCTACGACGTGCTCAATGGCAAGATTCCCGCCACCAAGTACGCAGACAAGATCGTCATCATCGGCGCCACGGCGGCCGGTGTCGGTGTGCAGTTTCCGGTTCCCGGCAGTGCCGGCCTGTCGCCGGCCGAGACCATTGCGCACATCACCTCGAGCATCCTGAGCGAACACTTCATCGTGCAGCCCGGCTGGGGTGTCTGGGCCACGCTGGGTGTGTTCCTGCTGGTCGCCGCCTACGTCATTGCCGTATTGCCCCGCCTGTCGGCCGGTACCGCGGCCATCGTGACGCTGGTGCTGTTCGTCGCCTTGCTCGGAACCGAATTCGGCCTGCTCTCGGGCAACGCGACCTGGATCAAGCTCGTGTTTCCCGCCATGCTGCTGGCCATCGGCCACCTGGCGCTGACGACCAAGCGTTTCCTGGTGACCGAGGCCGGCAAGCTCAAGTCGGACGAGGAGTCGGCCGAGACCAACCGCATGATGGGCCTGGCACTGCAGGGCCAGGGCCAGCTCGACGCCGCCTTCGACCGTTTCCGCCGGGTGCCGTTCGGCGATGCGGTGATGGGCAACCTGTACAGCCTGGCGCTGGACTTCGAGCGCAAGCGCCAGTTCAACAAGGCGGAGGCGGTCTACCAGCACATGGCCACCTACGACAAGGACTACAAGGACCTGCAGGCCAAGCTCAACCGGGCCAAGAACCTGTCCGAGACCGTCATGCTCGGCGGCGGCGGATCGCACCCCGGCGGCACCATGCTGCTCGACGGCGGCTCGGTCGAGAAACCCATGCTGGGTCGTTACCAGGTCGACAAGGAACTGGGCAAGGGTGCGATGGGTGTCGTCTACCTGGGCAAGGATCCGAAGATCGGCCGTGTCGTCGCGATCAAGACCATGGCCCTGTCCCAGGAGTTCTCGGGCGACGACCTGGTCGACGCGCGCGAGCGTTTCTTCCGCGAGGCCGAAACCGCCGGCCGGCTGCAGCACCAGAACATCGTCACCATCTTCGATGCGGGCGAGGAACACGACCTGGCCTATATCGCGATGGAGTTCCTCAAGGGCAAGGACCTGCTGGATTTCTGCAAGGACGGCAGCCTGCTGCCGGTGCCGCGGGTGTTGTCCATCGTCGCGCGGGTCGCGGAGGCGCTCGCCTACGCCCACCGGCAGAACGTGGTGCACCGCGACATCAAGCCGGCCAACATCATGTACGAGCACGACTCCGACACGGTCAAGGTGACCGACTTCGGTATCGCGCGTATCACCGACTCGAGCAAGACCAAGACCGGCCTGGTGCTCGGCACGCCGAGTTTCATGTCGCCGGAACAACTGGCCGGCAAGAAGGTCGATGGCCGCTCCGACCTGTATTCGCTGGGCGTGATGCTGTTCCAGATGCTGACCGGCATGTTGCCGTTCCGCGGCGACTCCATGGCCGAGCTGATGTACAAGATCGCCAACGAAGAGGCGCCGGACCTGCGCACCATCCGCGCCGAGTTGCCCGAAAGCCTGGCCAACCTGGTCGCACTGGCCATGGCCAAGCGACCGGAGACGCGTTACCAGGACGGCGACCAGTTCGCCGCCGATCTGCGTTCGGTACTGGCCGAAATCGGCGGCAACGGTGGTGGCACGTCGGGCGCCGGCATGTCGGCGACCGGACGCATGCCGTCCGCGGCGTCCACCGGCGGCCACGAAAAAACGGCGGTGCTGGCCACGTCCGCGGTCGCGGCCTCGGCCGCGTTCGAGAAGACGGCCGTGCATCACACGCGGGCGAGCCCCGCCGCGGACGACCGGTTCGAGAAGACCGCGGTGCACCAGTCGCCCCATGCGGCCGGGTCGAGCGAGGCGTTCGAGAAGACCGTCGTGCATCGCACGCAGGCGCCCCGGACGGCCGACGATGGCTTCGAGAAGACGGCGGTGCATCAGCAGCCGCGACGGGAAGACAAACCCGGGCCGGCCGCCGGCCCGACGGTGCCGGATGTCGAGATCTGACCCGACATCATGATCCACTACACGTTTCATTCGCGGACGGATCCAGGCCGGGCCAGAGACAACAACGAGGATGCCGTGGCCGTCGACGAGGCGTCCCGCGTGGGTGTGCTGGCCGACGGCATGGGCGGCTACAACGCCGGCGAGATCGCCAGCGGAATGGCCACGGCCTTCATCAAGTCGGAGATGGCGCGCTGGCTCAGCGAAACCGGCAAGCATGCCAAGGTCAAGGAGATCCGCCGCGCGCTGGAGATCTGCGTCGACAACGCGAACCGCTCCATCTTCAATGCGTCGGGCTCCAACCCCCAGTATTCCGGCATGGGCACGACGCTGGTTGTCGGCGTGTTCCACGAGAACACGCTGATCCTCGGCCATATCGGCGACTCGCGTTGTTATCGTCTGCGTGGCGGCGTGCTGAGCCAGATCACCAAGGACCATTCGCTGCTGCAGGAGCAGATCGACGCCGGCCTGATCACGCAGGAGCAGGCTGCGGGCTCGTCGATCAAGAACCTGGTCACGCGTGCATTGGGTGTCGAGGACGTGGTGATGATGGAGATCAACGAACACGCGGTAGAAGTTGGCGACTGCTATCTGATGTGCTCGGATGGTTTGTCAGACATGGTTGACGATGCCGAAATTGCCAGTATCCTCGGGGGGCCCGTGCCGATGGACCAGAAGGCAGACATCCTGATTGCGGTCGCGAACGAACATGGTGGCCGAGACAATATCTCGGTGTTGCTGGTCCAGGCAGAGCCTGCGATCGAGAAGCGTGGCCTGATCTCCAGACTGTTGGGAAAATAGTAAGCTCATGTGTAATATGAAAATCTGCCCTGGAAATAGGAGTCGGTCATGCCGAAAATGATCGTATCGATCGATGGTGTCGTCATCAAGGAGGTCCAGCTCACGAAGGACCGGACGACCTTGGGCCGTCGACCGTACAACGATGTGGTGATCGACAACCTGGCCATCAGCGGGGAACATGCGGTGTTCCAGATGGCCGGTAGTGACGTCTTCATCGAAGACCTCAACAGCACCAACGGCACCTATGTCAATGGCAAGGCCGTCAAGAAGCAGCAGTTGCACAACGGCGATACGGTCGAGGTCGGCAAGTACAAGATCAAGTTCGTCGGCGAAGCGACCGGCGAAGGCTTCGAGAAGACCATGATGGTCAAGTCGGGTCCGGGTGGGCTGGCTGCGCCGCCATCGTCGGGCTTCGGCGGGCCGGCTTCGGTGTCCGGCCCGGCCTCGGTCTCGGGCGGTCCGGCAACCCGTCCCGGCGCGCCGGTGGCCGGTGGCTCGATCGCGCAGGCCTCGATCAAGGTGTTGTCCGGCGCCGCCGCCGGGCGCGAGGTTCCGCTGACCAAGGTGGTCACCACGATCGGCAAGCCGGGCGTGGCCGTCGCCGCCATCACCAAGCGCCAGCATGGCTACGTGGTGCATCATGTCGAAGGCGCTGGCAACCCCTCGCTCAACGGCGCGCCCATCGGCACCGACCCGGTGTCGCTCAAGAATGGCGACCTGATCGAACTGGCCGGGACGCAGATGCAATTCGTGCAGGGTTGAGTGCCGGCTCGCTTGACGAACTCCGTGGCGGTGCACAGGCCTGCTGGATGATTCCGCCATGGGTGCACTTCTCAAGCACTGGCCCCGGATCGTCGTCACGCTGCTTCCCCTGATCTTCGCGCTGCTGCACGCGGCGGGCGCGGTGCGACTCGGGGTGCTGGAGCGGCTGGACAACATCATCTACGACTCCCGCCTGCGTGCGACCATGCCACGCACGCTCGACGACCGCGTCGTCATCGTCGACATCGACGAGAAAAGCCTGTCCGAGGTGGGGCGCTGGCCCTGGGGCCGCAACCGGCTGGCCGAGCTGACGGACGAGTTGTTCGACCGCCAGAAGATCGCGCTGCTGGGTTTCGATATCGTGTTTGCCGAGCCCGACGAGAGTTCGGGCCTGAAGCGCCTGCGCGAACTGGCGCAGAACGAGTTGCGTGACCAGCCCGGCTTCGTCGACAAGCTGCGCCAGATGGAGAGCTCGCTGGACTACGACGCGATGTTCGCCAAGTCGCTCGAAGGGCGGCCCGTGGTGCTGGGTTATTACCTCACCGGCGATCGCGACGGTCATACCTCGGGCGTGTTGCCCGAACCGGTCATGGACAAGTCGGCGCTGCAGGGGCGGCCCATCAAGTTCACGACCTGGGACGGATACGGCTCCAACATCGCGACGATCGCCAAGGCCGCGCCGATTGCCGGTCACTTCAACCCCATTCCCGAAAAAGACGGTGTCGTTCGTTCGCTGCCGCTGATCGCCGACTACCAGGGCAAGTATTACGAATCGCTGTCGCTGGCGATGTTCCGGCTGCTGGCGGGCCTGCCCACGGTCTCGCCCGGATTCCCCAAGGAACGGATGCTGGCGCGTACCTACCAGGGGCTCGAGAGCATACAGCTCAAGCTGGGCGGCAAGACGCTGGCGATTCCGGTCGACGAGCAGGTGTCGGCGCTGATTCCGTTCCGTGGCCTCGGCGGCCCCAAGGGCGGCTCGTTCCGCTACGTGTCGGCGGCCAGTCTGCTGGACCAGTCGATTCCGCCCGAGTCCTTGCGCGACAAGATCGTGCTGGTGGGCACGACGGCGCCGGGCTTGCAGGACCTGCGGGTCACGCCGGTGGGCGAGGTGTATCCGGGTGTCGAGGCCCACGCCAACGTCATCTCCGGCCTGCTCGACGGCACGACCCTGGTCAAGCCCGACTATGCGGTCGGATACGAGGTCGTGGTGCTGCTGGTGTCCGGCCTGGTGCTGGCCTTTGCATTGCCGCTGATCACGGCCACGCGGGCCGTGATCCTGAGCGTGCTGGTGCTGGCGGCGGTGGCCGGACTCAACCTGTGGTTGTACCTGGGCTCGGGGCTGGTGTTGCCGCTGGCCAGCGCCCTGGTCATGGGCGTGACCGCCTTTGCGCTGAACATGAGTTACGGCTATTTCGTCGAAAGCCGCTCCAAGCGGGAACTGGCGCAATTGTTCGGCACCTACGTGCCGCCCGAACTCGTCGACGAGATGGTCAAGGACCCGGACAGCTACAGCATGGAGGCGACCAACCGCGAGATGACGGTGATGTTCTGCGACATGCGGGGATTCACCAAGATGTCCGAGCAGATGGAGCCGCTGCAGTTGCAGGCGCTGCTCAATGGGGTCTTCACCCGGCTCACCGGCATCATCCGGGCCAACCGCGGCACGATCGACAAGTACATGGGCGACTGCGTGATGGCGTTCTGGGGTGCGCCGGTCGAAACCTCCGAGCACGCCCACCTGGCCGTCAAGTCGGCGATGGAGATGGCCAACGCGGTACGCGGCATCAACGAGGAGCACCGGGCCAAGGGCATACCGGAGATCGGCATCGGCATCGGCGTCAATACCGGCAACATGTGCGTCGGCGACATGGGCTCCAACATCCGCAAGAGTTATACCGTCATCGGCGATGCCGTGAACCTCGGCTCGCGGCTCGAGGGCCTGTCCAAGATCTATGGCGTGGATACCGTGGTCAGCGAGTCTGCGCGCAAGCTGGCGCCGGCATTCGGCTGGCAGGAACTGGACCTGGTCCGGGTCAAGGGCAAGGACCAGGCGGTTGCGATATTCTGGCCGGTGGCGCCGAACAACCGCATCGGGGCGGAAACCGAGGCCGAACTCAAGACCTGGGCGTCCTTTCTCAAGGCCTACCGGGCCCAGGATTGGGACCAATGCGACCTGCTTATGCTGAATTTGCTGCGCATGAATGCCAAAAAATACCTTTACCACCTCTACTCCGAGCGTGTAGCCTCGATGCGGCTGCTTCCGTTCGACCTCGAGTGGGACGGTGCGACCAATTTCGAAACGAAGTAAGGGCCGCCATGAAAGTGCGTGTGCTGGGCTGTTCCGGCGCCATCGCCAAGGACTGTCGGACCACGTCCTTCTTGATCGACAGCGATATGCTGATCGACGCCGGCACCGGCGTGGGCGATCTTTCCCTCGAGGAGATGCGCCGCATCGAGCATGTCTTCCTGACGCATTCCCACCTGGACCACGTGGCGGCGCTGCCGCTGATGGTCGACGCCGTGGCTTCCCGGCGCCGCCAGCCGCTGAAGATCCATGCCCTGGCCGGGACCATACAGGCGCTCAAGGCGCACATCTTCAACGACGTCATCTGGCCCGATTTCAGCCGCATCCCGTCGCCGGAGGAGCCGTTCATCAGCTTCCACGAGATCCAGACCGGCCAGACGCTGGAGATCAACCGCAAGCTGCTCGAGGTGCTGCCGGCGGTTCACACGGTGCCGGCGGTCGGGTATGCTGTGACAGCAGGCAGTGGATGCTGGGTCTTTTCCGGCGATACCGAACGCAATCCCGCTTTCTGGGAGCGGGTCAACCAGCTCAACGTCGCGATGCTGGTCATCGAGACGGCATTCAGCAATCGCGAGAAAGACCTGGCCAAGCTCAGTCTGCATTTGTCGCCCGGCGTGTTGGCCGACGAACTGGACAATATCCGCAATGACCAGCGTTACCCGATCTACATCACCCACACCAAGCCGGCGGAAACCGATCTGATCATGGCCGAGATCCAGAAATTCGACGAAACGTCCATTTCCGGGCCCAACGTGACCCATGACATCCGCTGGCTGCGTGCCGGGCAGGAGTTCGACCTGTGACCTGCCTGTCGTCCGCCATGATGCCGCCCGGCGCCCACCGGAGCGGGGAGCCGCGACCATGAGCGCGGTGCTCAAGCCCGGCACGGGCGGTCGCTCGTCGGAGCAGGACTTCTTCGAAAGCCAGAAGCTGCCGCCGGACAAGCGCGGCATCACCTTCGAGGCCTTGTTCTACAAGCAACTGCACCATGTCACGGCGCGTATCCACGACACCGAGAACCTGGACCAGATCATGCTGGATACCAGCCAGGACATCTGCAAGCTGCTCAATGCGGACCGCCTGACCCTGTATGCGGTCAACGAGGACCGCACCGCCATCGTCTCCAAGGTCAAGACCGGCCTGAACAGCAGCCGCGATCTCAAGCTGCCGATCTCGCCGCAGAGCCTGGCGGGTTACGTGGCGTTCAGCAAGCAGCAGCTCAACCTCGCCGACGTGTACGACGACGATGCGCTCAAGCAGATCCATCCGTCGCTGAACTTCCTCAAGGAGGTCGACAAGCGTTCCGGCTACCGCACGCGCCAGATGCTGGTGGCGCCCATCCTCGATGGCGACGTGTTGCACGGCGTGTTGCAGATCATCAACAACAAGAGCGACCAGCCGTTCGGCGCCCTCGAGGTCGAAGGTGTCGCCCAGCTGTGCAAGACGCTGGCCACGGCGATCCGCCAGCGCATGCAGAAGGCCAACGACGCGGCACGCCACAAGGCGACCAAGTTCGACGGCCTGGTCGCCGATGGCGTGGTCTCCGAGGCCGAACTCGAGCAGTGCCTGGTCGATGCCCGCAGCGAGGGCCTGGCCGTCGAGCAGGTGCTGATCAGCAAGTTCAAGGTCAAGCCGGCCCAGATCGGGCCCTCGCTGGCCCGCTTCTTCGGCGTGCCCTACGAGCCGTTCAACGCCGGGCGTATCCGCTCCGAGGCCCTGCACGGGCCGCTCAAGCGCGAATTCATCGAGGAGCAGGGCTGGATTCCGCTGGAGGAGTCGCCCGATGGCCTGGTCATCATGTGCGTGGACCCGGAGGCCGTGCGAGGCGCGCGTGTCGTGCCGCAGGTGTTTCCGCGCATCACCAAGTTCGCCTACCGCGTCACCACGCTGACCGAGTTCCGGGAGACACTGGCCCAGCTGTATGGCGCCGGCGTCGAAGGCGGCTCGATCGACCAGTTGCTGGCCGACATGGACGGCGCGCCGATCGACGACGGCAGCAACGACGACTCGCTGGAGTCCGCCGCGGCCGACAACGAACTGGTCAAGTTCGTCAACAAGGTCATCATCGACGCCTACAACCAGAAGGTGTCCGACATCCACATCGAGCCGATGCCGGGCAAGCTCAAGACCGGCATCCGGTTTCGCATCGACGGCTCGCTGGTGCCCTACATCGAGGTGCCGGCGCATTTCCGCCAGGCCATGGTCACCCGGCTCAAGATCATGTGTGACCTCGACATCTCCGAGCGCCGCAAGCCGCAGGACGGCAAGATCAAGTTCAAGAAATACGGCCCGCTGGACATCGAGTTGCGCGTGGCCACCATTCCGTCGGCCGGCGGCGTCGAAGACGTCGTGATGCGGATACTGGCCGCCGGCGAGCCTATCCCGCTGGAAAAACTCGGCCTGACGCCGCACAACAAGGCCCGGCTCGAAGCCACGGTCAGCAAACCCTATGGCCTGTTCTACGTGTGCGGCCCGACCGGTTCGGGCAAGACGACGACGCTGCACTCGATCCTGAAGTTCCTGAACACGCCGGACACCAAGATCTGGACCGCCGAGGATCCGGTCGAGATCACGCAGAAGGGCCTGCGCCAGGTGCAGATCAACAAGAAGGCCGGCATCGACTTCGCGCTGGTCATGCGCGCCTTCCTGCGCGCCGACCCGGACATCATCATGGTCGGCGAGTCG
>JBFIDI010000237.1:0-8763 GCA_041581405.1 Burkholderiaceae bacterium | reverse complement strand
GGTCGGGCGCTGAACGCGCCGACTGCCCTGCGGTGCTCGCTCTTGCGCCTGCATCGCGCAACTCACTGCGCGCCCGTTGGGCGCTCCGTTCAGACAGGCGCGATGAGAATGATGACGAACGCGCTTCGCGCGAGGCGCAAGCCCTGCGCTCCTCGGCGCCGCACAGGCGCGCCGCGCATGGGCCCCGCGGGCCTTCGCAGCCAGGACGCTGGTTGGCGTAGCGCGGCAACCAGACCGCGGAACGCACATGGCGAGACTGGGGCCCTGGTTCAAGGTTCCACGTTCCCGGACTTGTGACTCCGGTCACAGGTCATTGCCTCTGCCTCTGCCTCTGCCCCTGTTCTGGCGCTGTTCTGGTGCTGGTTCTGGTGCTGGTTCTGGTGCTGGCCTTTGGGCCGCACCATCAGGCGCAGGGATTGCCGCGCCTGCTACTGATCGTTTGCCCTGGACATTCGGTTCCGCTTCCGCTGCGACCCGTCCGAGATGCAAGCCATGGGGTTCCCGGTATCCGTCCTCTGCGCCACGCACACCAAAGGCTCAGCGTCGCGGCAGGCCGGACCCCGGCACGGGCGACTTGTGGGGCGCCGAGGAGCGAAGTGGCCGGGGCGGCGCGCGCAGCGCGCTTCGTGATCATTCTCATCGCGCTTGTCTGAACGGAGCGCCCGCAGGGCGCGTAGTGAGTTGCGCGATGCGCCCGGCCGCGAGCACCGCAGGGCAGTCGGCGCGTTCAGCGCCCGACCGCCCCACCAGGAGCCCGTGCCGGGGTCCGGCCTGCCGCGACGCGTGCGAATGCACGTACAGGAACAAGCCATTCAGGACGGGTGTACCCAATAGCGGCCGATCAGACCTGACACGGGTGCCAGCCGCCCGGTCCCCCGCGCCCGATCAGGACTTCTTCTTCAGGCACTCGCTCATGAAGGCCTTGCGCTCGTCACCCTTCTTGCCATCGGCCGCCAGGTTGCAGGTCTTCATCCTGCTTTGCTGGCTTTCGGGTTTGTTGCTCAGGCAGCCCTTCATGAAAGCCTTGCGCTCATCACCTTTCTTGCCTTCGGCCTGCTGGTTGCACAGGCCCATTTTTTCCTGCTGGGGTGTCTTGGCCTTGTCCTGGGCGTGGACGATGCTCGCTGCGGACAGGGTGATGCCGATGGCGAGGGAACGGATCAGTTTGCGCATGAAAAGTGGTCCTTGGTGGAGCGACGATGGGGGGCGGATCGGGCCCGTCGCGCGGGCCCTTGCACACAACGCGCATGCGGCGCCGCGCGCCGACAGCCGACGCCGCGCGCGATGGTAGCGTCCGCGGGACTGTCACGGCCGTGCGACAAAGGTAAAACTTGCGTGTGCCGGCGCGCCGCATCGGGCGTGGCCACGGCGGACGACATCGGCCGCCCTCCTAGAATGGGGGGTTATGCTCAAGATCAAACAGCAACTGCTGGACGGCCTGGCCTCCGCGCTCGCCGAACTGGCGCCCGACGCCGCCGCCCGGGCGGTTTTCGAGTCGCCCAAGGTGGCGGCCCATGGCGATTTCGCCACCACCGTGGCCATGCAGCTGGCCAAGCCGCTCAAGCTCAATCCGCGCCAGCTCGCCGAGCGCCTGCGCGCCTTGTTGCTGGCCCAGCCCGTCTACCAGCAATGGGTGTCGGACATCGACATCGCCGGGCCGGGGTTCATCAACATCCGGCTCAAGCCCGAGGCCAAGCAGCAGATCGTGCACGAGGTGCTGGCCGACGGCGCGGCGTTCGGCGTGTTGCCGTCCAACGGCCAGCGCATGATGGTGGAGTTCGTGTCGGCCAATCCGACCGGCCCGCTGCACGTGGGTCATGGCCGGCAGGCGGCGCTGGGGGACGCGATCTGCAACCTGTGCGCCACCCAGGGCTGGGACGTGCATCGCGAGTTCTATTACAACGACGCCGGCGTGCAGATCGCCACCCTGGCCCAGAGCACGCAGTTGCGGGCGCGGGGCTTCAAGCCGGGTGACGCCGAGTGGCCCGAGGCCGCGTACAACGGCGACTACATCGCCGACATCGCAGCCGACTTCCTGGCCGGCAAGACCGTCAGTTCCGACGACCGTGTCACCACCGCCAGCGGCAACGTCGACGACCTCGACGCGATCCGGGAGTTCGCGGTGGCCTATCTGCGCCACGAGCAGGACCTCGACCTCAAGGCGTTCGCGGTCCGGTTCGACCACTTTTTCCTGGAGTCCAGCCTGTACACCAGCGGCAAGGTCGCGCGTACGGTGCAGATGCTGCAGGATGCCGGCAAGACCTACGAGCAGGACGGCGCCTTGTGGTTGCGCTCCACCGACTACGGCGACGACAAGGACCGGGTGATGCGAAAGGGCGACGGTTCGTTCACCTATTTCGTGCCGGACGTGGCCTACCACATCGACAAGTGGCAACGCGGCTTCACCCGCGTGGTCAACATCCAGGGCACCGACCACCACGGCACGATTGCCCGGGTGCGCGCCGGGCTGCAGGCGGCCGGCGTGGGTATTCCGCAGGGGTACCCGGACTATGTGCTGCACACGATGGTGCGCGTGATGCGCGGCGGCGTCGAGGTCAAGATCTCCAAGCGCTCCGGCAGTTATGTCACCTTGCGCGACCTGATCGACTGGACCAGCAAGGACGCGGTGCGATTTTTCCTGCTCAGCCGCAAGCCCGACACCGAATACGTGTTCGACGTCGACCTCGCGCTGGCGCAGAACAACGACAACCCGGTGTATTACGTGCAATACGCCCATGCGCGCATCTGCTCCGTGCTCCGGGCCTGGGGCGGTGACGAGGCCGCGCTGGCCGCGGTCGACCTGGGCGCGCTGCAGTCGGCGCCGGCGATGGCGCTGATGCTGCTGCTGGCGCGGTATCCCGACATGCTGGCGGGCGCGGCGCGCGACTTCGCGCCCCACGACGTCACCTTCTACCTGCGCGAGCTGGCGGCGGCGTACCACAGCTATTACGATGCCGAGCGCATCCTGGTCGACGAGGAGCCGGTGCGGCTGGCCCGGCTGGCGTTGGTGGCCGCCACGGCACAGGTGCTGCGCAACGGCCTGGCGTTGCTCGGTGTCGGCGCACCGCGCACAATGTGAGGCGGCGCACGGGCATGGGTGGCATCAACTGGCAAGGGCAAGGGCAGGGCATGAAGCAGCAGCAATGGGGTGGGACGATATTGGGCCTGATCGTGGGCATCGTGATCGGGCTGGGCGTGGCATTGGCGGTGGCGGTCTACGTCACCAAGGTGCCGGTTCCGTTCCTGAACAAGGGTCCCAGCCGCACCATGGACCAGGACGCGGCGGAAGCGCGCAAGAACCAGGACTGGGATCCGAACGCGCCGCTGTACGGCAAGAATCCGGCACGCCCCGGCGAGCCACCGGCCGCGCCAGCGGCGCCGGATGCGGCCACGACGGTCCCGCCGGCGGTCGCCGGCGTCCCGACGCCCGGCGGCGCCGTGACCCCGGTGCCGGCCAACACCGCACCCTCGCCCGATCCGCTCGGCGACCTGGCCCGTGCACGTTCGGCGGCGCCCGGTGTCGATCCGTTCACGTATTTCGTGCAGGTGGGCGCCTACCGCAGCGCCAACGACGCCGAGTCGCAGCGGGCCCGGTTGTCGCTGGGTGGCATCGAGGCCCGCGTATCCGAGCGCGAGCAGTCGGGCCGCACCGTCTACCGGGTCCGTGTCGGCCCGTTCGAAAAACGCGTGGACGCCGACCTGACCAAGGAACGACTCGAGGGCCTGGGCATCGAGGCTGCGCTGGTACGGGTTCAGCGTTGAACCTGTCGGCGCAAGCCGTATCCCATGCGGTATTGACTTGCAGGAGCGCATCACCATGAATCGCCGTGATTTTTCGTCCGCCGCCGCCGTGGCCATGGCCTTGGGGCCGGCCAGTGTGCCGCTGGCGCGTGCACAGACGCGCCAGCCCGAATCGGGCTGGGACTACCTGACGCTGAAACAGCCGGTCGCCGTCGAAGCACCGGCGGGCTCGATCGAGGTCGTCGAATTCTTCTGGTACAACTGCCGCTTCTGCAACGCCTTCGAGCCCATGCTCGAGGCCTGGAGCGCGCGCCTGCCCAAGGATGTGGTGCTGCGCCGGGTGCCGGCGGGGTTTCGCGATGAATTCGTGCCGCAGCAGCGCCTGTATTACGCACTGCAGGCCATGGGCGAACTCGAGCGGCTGCATGCCAAGGTCTTTGCCGCCATCCACGACGACCGGGTCGATCTCTCGCGCGGCGCCGCCATCGTGCAGTGGGTGGGCCGGCAAGGTGTCGACCAGGCCCGTTTCGCCGCCCACTACGGGTCGCCGGAAGTGCAGCGGGCCGTCAGTGCGGCCACCCGCTTGCAGGACGCCTATGGCGTCGAAGGCGTGCCGGCGATGGGTGTCGCGGGCCGGTTCTATACCGACGGCACGATCGCCACCACCATGCAACGCGCCTTGCAGGTCGTCGACTACCTGCTGGCCGAGGTGCGCTCCGGTCGCTGACCGGCCCGGTGTCGCCCGGGCGGAGCCTGCGCGGCTTCGGGCCGCGATGCTCTTTTTTTGCAAACGCATCGCAGGGCCGCCGGCGGGCAGGGGGCTACAATGATTTTTGCGTCGTTGATTGCAAGATTCGTGCCTCTATGAAGCCCTCCTCCCTACCTTACACATTGTTGCTGCTCGCGGCGATGACCTCCGGCGCCGCGTTCGCGGAGCGGGCCGACCGCGACAAGCCGATGAACATCGAGTCCGATACGCTGCGGTACGACGACGCGAAGCAGACCAGCGTCTTCACCGGCAAGGTGGTGCTGACCAAGGGCACGATGCTGATCCGTGGTGCGCAGATGGACATCCGCCAGGACAACGACGGCAACCAGTACGGCATCGTCAAGGCCGAACCCGGCAAGCTGGCGTTCTTCCGCCAGAAGCGTGATACCCGCGCCGGCGAACCCGAGGAATTCATGGAAGGCGAAGCCGAACTGATCAACTACGACGGCAAGGCCGACACGGTGACCTTCCAGCGCCGCGCGATCATGCGCCGCTACATCGGCTCCAAGCTCAACGACGAGATCACCGGCGACGTGATCGTCTACGACAACACCACCAGTGTGCTGACCGTCGACGGGGGCCCGGCCCGATCGGGCCCCGATGGAAGCTCCGGCCGGGTGCGGGCGGTGCTCACGCCGCGCAACGACGACACCGGCAAGTCCTCTTCCCCCGGCGCCAGCGCGCCCCGCGCCCCGGCTTCGCAGGCCGCGCCGGCGCTGCGTCGATCGTCGACGCTGGGAGGCGACAAGAAGTGATGGACATGTCGGTCGACGACGCGCAGCCGGGCGCGGCCGAGGCGCTGCGCGCGACGGACCCGACGGGTGCGCCCGCCGTGCGCCTGGAGGCGCGACACCTGCAGAAGTCCTACGGCAACCGCATGGTCGTCAAGGACATCTCGCTGGCCGTGGGCGAGGGCGAGGTGGTCGGGCTGCTCGGGCCCAACGGCGCCGGCAAGACGACCTCGTTCTACATGCTGGTCGGCCTGGTGCGTGCCAGTGCCGGCGAAATCCTCATCGACGGCCAGTCGGTGGCCCATCTGCCGATCCATCGACGGGCCCGGCTGGGGCTGAGTTACCTGCCCCAGGAAGCCTCGATCTTTCGCAAGCTCAACGTCGAGGACAACGTGCGCGCCGTGCTCGAACTGCAGACCGACACGTCCGGCCGGGCCCTGTCCTCGGCGGTGGTCGAACAGCGCCTGACCGATCTGCTGCGCGACCTGCGGGTGGAACACCTGCGCAAGTCGCCGGCACTGGCCTTGTCCGGGGGCGAGCGGCGCCGGGTGGAGATCGCGCGTGCGCTGGCCACGCAACCGCGTTTCATCCTGCTCGACGAGCCGTTTGCCGGCATCGACCCGATCGCGGTGATCGAGATCCAGCGCATCATCGGTTTCCTGAAGTCGCGCGGCATCGGCGTGCTGATCACCGACCACAACGTGCGTGAGACGCTGGGCATCTGCGATCACGCCTTCATCATCAGCGACGGCAACGTGCTGGCCGAGGGAACGCCAGCCGAAATCGTCGACAACGCGGAAGTGCGCCGGGTCTACCTGGGCGAGCACTTCAAGATGTAGATGAAGCCGGGTCTTTCCCTACGCGTCTCCCAGCACCTGGCGTTGACGCCGCAGCTGCAGCAGTCGATCCGGCTGCTGCAACTCTCGACGCTGGAGCTGAGCCAGGAAATCGGCCAGATGCTGGACGACAACCCGTTCCTCGAGGTGTCGGACGAGGGCAGCGAACGCGAGGAATTCGGCCTCGACCAGGGCGATGCACCGGTCGCGCCGGCCGAGCGCGAGGCCGAACTCGGTGCCGGCGTGGCGCAGGACTATGTTTCGGTGCCCGATTCGCCGTCCAACGACGATTCCGTCACGCCGCTGACTGCCGAGGATGGCCAGAGCTGGGATGGCGACGGCACGCAGGAGATCGCGGCCGACGACGGGGAATGGGGCGGGGACGCCAAGGCCCATGGCAACAACCTCGACTCCGACGGCGACGTCGACGCCGGCGAACTCGCCCGCACGCACGAGACGCTGCAGGCGCACCTGCATGCGCAGGCGCTGGCGACGCGCCTGGGCGACGAGGACCGGGTCGCGCTGCGTTTCCTGATCGAGTCGCTCAACGAAGACGGCTACCTCGAGGACACGCTGGAGGAGCTGGCGGCCAGCCTGTCCCCGGCCGACGACGAGGAGATGGAGCAACTGCAGCACCATTTCCGCATTGCGCTGATCACCCTGAAGGGCTTCGACCCGGTCGGGGTCGGTGCCAGCGACCTGGGCGAATGCCTGCGCCTGCAACTGCAGGCCATGCAGCGCACGTTGCCGGCCGACGACGCGCAACAGGAACCGCTGGCGGTGGCCATGCGGATCTGCTCGCAACCGATGGACCTGCTGGCGCGGCGCGACGTGCGCAAGTTGGCGCAGCTGTGTGGCGCGGGTGACGCCGCGATCCGGGACGCGATGGTGCTGATCGCCCGGCTCGAGCCCAAGCCGGGCCGGCGTTTCGTCAACGTCGAGCGCAACATCGTCGTGCCCGACGTGCTAGTGGTGCAGGTGGGCAGCGGTGCCAACGTGCGGTTCCGGGCCCGGATCAACCCGCAGGTGATGCCGCGGCTGCGGGTGCACGACATCTATGCGAACGCCTTGCGCCAGCACCGGGGAAACGGCAGCGATGCCTCCAACTATGCGGCGCTGCAGCAGCGGCTGCAGGAAGCGCGCTGGTTCATCAAGAACATCCAGCAGCGGTTCGACACCATCCTGCGGGTGAGCACGGCCATCGTCGAACGCCAGAAGAACTTCTTCCTGCACGGGGTGCTGGCCATGCGTCCGCTGGTGTTGCGCGAGATCGCCGACGAACTGGGCCTGCACGAGTCGACCATCAGCCGGGTCACCACGGCCAAATACATGGCGACCCCGCTGGGCACGTTCGAGCTGAAATACTTCTTCGGTTCGGCACTGGGCACGGAGTCCGGCGGCAATGCCTCGAGCACCGCGGTGCGCGCGCTGATCAAGCAGTTCATCGATGCCGAGTCGCCGAAGAAGCCACTGAGCGACAACCAGCTCTCCGAGATGCTCAAGGAGCAGGGCATCGCCTGTGCCCGCCGCACCGTCGCCAAATACCGCGAAGGCCTGCGCATCGCGCCGGCCAACCTGCGGCGCGCATTGTGACCGCCCGCGCCCGACGCGCCGCCAGGCCCGCATCGCCGTGAACCAGCTCCAGTTGTTCCTTCCCTGCGCCGCCGGCGTCGAGGACTATCTCGCCGTCGAGGCGGCCCGCATCACCGGCCAGGACCTGGCGCAGGTGCACAAGTGGCGTGCCGGTGTGTTGCTGCAGGCATCGTGGCGCGACGCCATGCTGCTGAACCTGCACAGCCGGCTCGCGCAGCGGGTGCTGGTGCAGTTGCACCAGGCGATGTACCGCAACGAGCAGGACCTGTACCGCATCGCCGGCGACGTGGCCTGGGAGATCTGGTTCACGCCGCGCGAGTCGATGAAGGTCGAGGTCACGGCCCAGCACAGTCCGCTGACCAGCCTGAACTTCGCCGCGCTCAAGATCAAGGACGCGGTCTGTGACCGTTTTCGCGCCCGCAGTGGCGGCGTACGCCCCGACGTCGACACCCGCTGGCCGGACATCCGCATCTACACCCACCTCACGACCGACACCGTGTCGCTGTATGTCGACACCTCGGGCGAGGCCTTGTTCAAGCGCGGCTGGCGCGAGGACAAGGGCGATGCGCCGCTGAAGGAGACACTGGCCGCGGCCATGCTCGCCGCCAGCGGCTGGAGCGACACGCCGCAACAACCCTTGTACGACCCCTGTTGCGGCAGCGGCACGATCGCCATCGAGGCGGCGCAGATCGCCTGCAACATCGCACCGGGCGCGTTGCGCCGGTTTGCGTTCGAGAAGATGCTGCCGTTCCAGCCGCACGTGTGGGATGCGATGCGCGAGAGCGCGCGCCAGGCGCAGCGTCTGCCGGCGCCCGGTGACAGGCCGACCATCTTCGGCAGCGACGTCTCGCACCGCATGGTCGACTTTGCGCAGCGCAATGCGCGGCGTGCCGGCGTGGCCGATGCCGTCGAATTCCGCGGCGGCGACGCCTTGCAGCGCATGCCGCCCTGTGATCCGCCGGCGGTGATGATGGTCAACCCGCCGTATGGCGAGCGCATCGCCACCGCCGGTTTTGCCGGCGCCAAGGCGCAGCGCGACGCGGGCCGCGACCCGCGCGAGGCCTGGGGCGACGCCGCGCCGGAGCCCGCGCGC
>JBFIDI010000236.1:0-8843 GCA_041581405.1 Burkholderiaceae bacterium | reverse complement strand
GCCGCCTACCGCGATCCGGCCGAACTGGAAGCGGCGCTCAAGACCGACCCGGTCGCACGCGCGCGCCAGCAGTATCTGGGACTCGATGGCGCCCAGGCGGAAACACTCGATGCGATCGAACAGGCGGCGCGGGCCGAGGTCGAGACGGCGCTGGCCCAGGCCGACGCCGCGCCCTGGCCCGATGCCGCGCAGGCATTCACCGATATTCAGGACACAGGAGCCGGGCAATGGCGCTGATGACATATGCCGAAGCCGCGGTGCGTGCGCTGGCGCGCGAGATGGAGAACGACCGCAATGTCGTCGTGCTGGGCGAAGACGTGGGCCGGGGCGGCATCTTCGGTCAATACAAGGGTATGCAGCAGCAGTTCGGGACCGAGCGGGTCATCGACACGCCGATCAGCGAGGCCGCCATCCTGGGTGCCGGCGTCGGCATGGCACTGGCGGGGCTGCGGCCGGTGGTCGAGATGCGGGTGGCCGACTTCGCCTTGTGCGGCATGGACGAGATGGTCAACCAGGCGGCCAAGAACCGCTACATGTTCGGCGGCCAGGGACGGGTGCCGATGGTGGTGCGCATGCCGATCGGCATCTGGGATTCGTCGGCGGCGCAACACTCCCAGTCGTTCGAGAGCTGGTTTGCCCACCTGCCCGGCGTGGTGGTGGTCTGCCCGGGCACGCCGCAGGACAACTACGGCATGTTGCGCGCCGCGCTGGCCTGCGGCGATCCGGTGGTCTACATGGAGCACAAGACCTTGTGGGGCCAGACCGGCGAGGTCGACGAAGACCAGGAGGTCGTGCTGGGCCAGGCGCGCACCGTGCGCGCCGGCGAGCACCTGACCATGGTCAGCTGGAGCCGGCAACTGCATCTGTGCGCGCAGGCCTGCGAGCAACTGGCCGCGCAAGGCGTATCGGTCGAACTGATCGACCTGCGCAGCATCTGGCCCTGGGACCGGGATGCCGTGTTGCAGTCCTGCGCCCGCACCGGCCACCTGATGGTCGTGCACGAGGCGATCCAGGCCGCAGGTTTCGGTGCCGAGATCGCCGCCACGGCGGCCGAACACACCGGCTGCAAGGTGCGCCGGCTCGGTGCGCCGCGGATCCCGGTCGGTTATGCGCCGGTGCTCGAGGCGCAGTCGCGGATCGAGGCCGATGCCGTGGTCGCCGCGGTACGCGCGTTCCTGCAATGAAGGGACCGGCAGACATCCCGAAGCGGTGGCCGCAGGCATGACCGACACGCAGGACTCCGCCGCCGGCCAGGTTTCCGTGGCCGGGGACCCGGCCGCACAGGATGAAAAAACCGTCGTTCCGCTGAAGATCGAGGACTGGCTGACCGTCATCGTGATGGCGCTGCTGGCCTCGATCACCTTTGCCAACGTGCTGGTGCGGTATTTCACCGACCAGTCGTTCGCCTGGACCGAGGAGTTGTCGGTGTTCCTGATGATCGTGCTGGCCCTGGTGGCCGGCTCGGCGTCGGTGGCGCGCAACCGCCAGATCCGCATCGAGTATTTCGCCGAGAACGGCTCGCCGGCGCGCAAGCGTGCGTTGGCGCGTTTCGGCGCCTTCATGGTGTTCCTGCTGTTCGTGCTGATGGCCGTGCTCAGCTCGCGCATGGTCTACGACGACATCCGGTACGGCGAGACCTCGCCGGGCATCGGCGTGCCGGCCTGGTGGTATTCGATCTGGTTGCCGGTCATGTCGGTGGCCATCGCCGGGCGGGCGCTCGGCCTGTTCATCCGCCGGGGGCGGCGCGCATGATCGCGAGTTTCCTGTTCCTGGCCTTCATCGTCATGATGCTGATCGGCGTGCCTATCGGCGTCGCGATGGGGCTGGCCGGATCGGCGGCGATCGCGCTGGCCAATCCCGAGACCCAGTGGTTCGGCCTGATGGCCGTGCCGCAGAACTTCTTTGCCGGCCTGGGCAAGTACCCGCTGCTGGCGATCCCGATGTTCGTGCTGGTGGGTTCGATCTTCGAGCGATCCGGCGTGGCGCTGCGGCTGGTGAATTTCGCGGTCGCCCTGGTCGGCCGCGGCCCGGGCATGTTGCCGCTGGTCGCGATCGGGGTGGCGATGTTCCTGGGCGGCATTTCCGGCTCCGGCCCGGCGACGGCGGCCGCCGTGGGCGGCGTCATGATCGTGGCCATGACGCGGGCCGGTTATCCGAGGGCCTTCTCGGCCAGCGTCATCGGTGCCGCGGCGTCGATCGACATCCTGATCCCGCCGTCGATCGCCTTCATCGTGTATTCGGTCATGGTACCCGGCGCCTCGGTGCCGGCCATGTTCGCCGCCGGCATGGTGCCCGGCATCCTGGTCGGGCTGGCGCTGATGGTGCCCACGGTCTGGCTGGCGCGGCGCCACGGCATGGGCCGTGAAGAGAACAACATGAGCCGTCCGCCGTTCTGGTCCAGCCTGCGCGAGGCATCGTGGGCGCTGGCCGCGCCGGTGCTGATCCTCGGCGGCATGCGGGCCGGCTGGTTCACACCCACCGAGGCCGCCGTGGTCGCGGTGTTCTACGGCCTGTTTGTCGGCATGATCGTCTACCGCACGATCAAGATCCGCGACCTGTTCGTCATCCTGCGCGAGTCCGGCGAGTTGTCGGCCATCATCCTGGTGGTCGTCGCGTTGGCCGGCATCTTCGCCTACTCGTTGTCCACGCTGAGCATCATCGATCCGCTGACGCGTTTCATCGTGCATTCCGGCCTGGGCGAATACGGCGTGTTGATCGTGCTGATGCTGCTGCTGGTGTTCGTCGGCATGTTCCTCGACGGCGTGTCGATCTTCCTGATCTTCATCCCGCTGCTGCTGCCCGTGGCCAAGTTCTTCCAGTGGGACCTGGTCTGGTTCGGCGTGTTGCTGACGCTGACGGTGGCGATGGGGCAGTTCACGCCGCCGATCGCGGTGAACCTGATGGTCTCGTGTCGCATCGCTGGCGTACGCATGGAGGAAACCGTGCGCTGGGTGGTCTGGTTGCTGGCAGCGATCCTGTGCGTGACGCTGCTGGTGATCGTGTTTCCGGAGCTCGCCCTGTGGCTTCCGCGCAGGCTGGGTTATTGATGGTTGGTTCGTTACAAGGAGATAAGTGAGATGAAAGTTCGTTCCCTGCTCAAGTTCGCGGTCGCCGCGACTGCATTGGCCATGACGGCCGTCGCTTCGGCGCAAAACTACAAGTCCGAATACAAGATGTCGCTGGTGGTGGGCACGGCCTTCCCCTGGGGCAAGGGTGGCGAGATCTGGGCCAACCTGGTCAAGGAGCGCACCAATGGCCGCATCAACATCAAGCTCTACCCCGGCGTGTCGCTGGTCCAGGGCGACCAGACGCGCGAGTTCACCGCCATCCGCCAGGGCGTGATCGACATGGCCATCGGCTCGACGATCAACTGGTCGCCGCAGGTCAAGCAGCTCAACCTGTTCTCGATGCCGTTCCTGATGCCCGACTACGCGGCCATCGACGCCTTGACCCAGGGTGACGTCGGCAAGCAGATGTTCGACATCCTCGACAAGGCCGGTGTCGTGCCGCTGGCCTGGGGCGAAAACGGCTACCGCGAAGTCACCAATTCCAAGGGCCCGATCCGCAAGCCGGAAGACCTCAAGGGCCTGAAGCTGCGCGTGGTCGGCTCGCCGCTGTTCTCGGACATCTTCACCGCGCTGGGCGCCAACCCGACGCAGATGAGCTGGGCCGATGCGCAGCCGGCCCTGTCCAGCGGCGCGGTCGATGGCCAGGAGAACCCGATGTCGGTGTTCACCGCCGCCAAGATGCACACCATCGGCCAGAAACACGTGACCATGTGGGGTTACGTCGCCGATCCGCTGGTGTTCGTGGTCAACAAGGAAGTGTGGGCTTCGTGGACTCCGGCCGACCAGGCCATCGTGCGCCAGGCCGCAATCGACGCGGGCAAGGAAGAAACCGCCATCGCCCGCAAGGGCCTGGTCGAAGCCGACAAGCCGCTGCTCAAGGAGATCGCCGCGCTGGGCGTGACCATCACCGAGCTGACCCCGGCCGAGCGCGAGGCCTTCGTCAAGGTGACCCGTCCGGTCTACGACAAGTGGAAATCGCAGATCGGCGCCGACCTGGTGAACACGGCCGAGAAGTCGATCGCCGCGCGCAAGAAATAAGAAGACGGCTGCAGGAAGGGGGCCATCGTGGCTCCCGTGCATGCTGGCAAGGCCTTCTGGTGACAGAGGGCCTTTTTTTCGTCAGGGGGCCGGTGACGAGGGGGCTTGTATTTCCGAAATAGATATGTAATATCTGCTTCTGATTGAGAAATATCTATTTCACATGTTCTCCGTGCTGATCATGACCCTGCCGACACAGCCCGCTGCCGTGCGGCTGCGCGTCTGGCGCGCACTCAAGGCCCTGGGTTGTGCGGTGTTGCGCGATGGCGCCTACCTGTTGCCGCAGGAGCATGCGCCGGCGCTGGAGGCGATCGCCGCGCAGGTGCAGGAACACGGCGGAACCGCGTCCGTGCTGCATTTGTCGCCACGCGATGCACCGCAGGAGCAGGAGTTGCTCGCCCGGTTCGATCGCTCGGACGGATACCGGGCGTGGCAGCAGTCGGCGCATGAACTGCTTGCGCAGCTGGGCGCGTTGTCTGAGACCGAGGCACGGCGCCGGCTGCGCGGGATCGCCGACGTGTTGCAGGCACTGGCACGTATCGACTATTACCCGGGCGAAGCCGCACTGCAGGCGCACGATGGTCTGGTGCAACTGCGCCAGGCCGTGGACCGGCGGTTCTCGCGCGGCGAGCCGCAGCCGGTGGATGGCGAGGTCGACCGGCTCGAGCGTGCGCGGTTCCAGCGCAAGCGGTGGGTTACGCGCAGCCGCCCGTGGGTCGACCGCCTGGCCAGCGGCTGGCTGATACGACGCTTCATCGATCCCCATGCCGCGTTGCTGTGGATGCCGGACCCTGCGCAGGCCCCGCGGGGCGCGATCGGTTACGACTTCGACGGCGCCCGGTTCACCCATGTCGGCCAGCGCGTCACGTTCGAGGTGTTGATGGCCGGTTTCTCGCTGGACCAGGACGCACGGCTGGCGGCGATCGCCGGCAGCGTGCATTACCTGGATGCCGGCGGCATCGCGGTCGCACAGGCCGCCGGCCTGGAGGCGGTGCTGGGCGGACTGCGGGAAATCCATGCCGACGATGCCGCGCTGCAGCAGGCCGCGGACCTCGTTTTCGATGCCCTGTACGCCTTGCCGGCCAACGACACCCATCGTCCATCGACACCATGACCACACCTTCCGCGAACATCCCCGCGCCCACGGCCGCGCCCGCGTCCACGGCGGCGCCGGCCCCGGTGAGCCTGGCTGCCGCCTTCTGGTTCTGGCTCAAGCTGGGTTTCATCAGTTTCGGCGGGCCGGCCGGACAGATCGCGATCATGCACAACGAGCTGGTCGAGCGCCGGCGCTGGATCAGCGAGAAACGTTTCCTGCATGCGCTGAACTACTGCATGGTGCTGCCGGGGCCGGAGGCGCAGCAGCTGGCCACCTATATCGGCTGGCTGATGCACCGCGGCTGGGGCGGGCTGGTCGCCGGCGGCCTGTTCGTGTTGCCGTCCCTGTTCATCCTGATCGGCTTGTCGTGGATCTACATGGCGTATGGCCAGCTGCCGGTGGTGGCCGGCATCTTCTACGGCATCAAGCCGGCGGTGACGGCGGTGGTGCTGCACGCGGCATGGCGCATCGGCAGCCGGGCGCTGAAAAACGGCTGGTTGTGGGCGATCGCGGCGTTGTCCTTCTTCTGCATCTTCGCGCTGCGCCTGCCGTTCCCGGCCATCGTGCTCGGCGCGGCGGTGATCGGTCACCTGGGGGGGCGCTTCAAGCCGGCGGCGTTCGCCATCGGTGGCGGGCACGCGGGCGGTGCCGCGCGTTTCGGACCGGCCCTGATCGACGACGACACCCCCACGCCGCGCCATGCGCGTTTCTCGCAGGCGCGCATGGTGCGGATGCTGCTCGTGGCACTGGTATTGTGGGCCGGCGCGATGCTGGTGCTCGGCCTGGCATCGGGCTGGCAGTCGGCGTTGTCGCAGATGGGCTGGTTCTTCACCAAGGCCGCGTGGCTGACCTTCGGCGGGGCCTACGCGGTGTTGCCGTATGTCTACCAGGGGGCGGTGGAACACCACCACTGGTTGTCGGCGACGCAGATGATCGACGGCCTGGCGCTGGGCGAGACCACGCCCGGTCCGCTGATCATGGTCGTGGCCTTTGTCGGATTCGTCGGTGGCTGGCTCGGCCAGGTGCTGGGCCCCGACGCGCCGTTCCTCGGCGGCGCGCTGGCGGCGGCCGTGGTCACCTTCTTCACCTTCCTGCCGTCCTTCGTGCTGATCTTCGCCGGCGGTCCTTTGATCGAGACGACGCACGGCAAGCTGGCGTTCACCGCACCGCTGACCGCAATCACCGCTGCGGTGGTGGGCGTGATCCTGAACCTGGCCCTGTTCTTCGCATGGCACGTGTGGTGGCCGCAGGGTTTCGCCGGGCCGTTCGACATGGTGTCGGCTGCGATCACCGTGCTGGCGGTGCTGGCGCTGTTCCGCCTCAAGGTGGGGGTCATGAGCCTGATTGCGGTCTGTGCGCTGGTCGGACTGGCCGCCACGTACGCGTTACCTGCGTTGCCATTGCACTGAAAGGAAAAGAGCATGCATGCTACCGACGACGATGATTCCGAGCACCTGGGCGCCGACCCGGCGGACGCGGCTGGAGCGATGGTGATCGACGTACGCCGCGCGCCGGCGTTCGACCAGGCGCGCCACATGTTGCCCGGCGCCGTGCGCGGCGATCCGGATGCGATTGCCGACTGGTCGCGCGCGCTCGTGCCGGGGCAGGCCATCGTCGTCTATTGTGTCCATGGGCACGAGGTCAGCCGCAATGCCGCGCGCCAGTTGTGCGCCCAGGGCCTGCAGGCGCGCTTCCTGCGCGGCGGCATCACCGCCTGGGAGGCCGCCGGCCTGCCGCTGGCCGAAAAGCCGTGATCGGCGTCGGCCTGCCGTCGGTGGCCGTGCGCGGATGCACCGGTCAGCGGGTATATCCCGATTCCCGGCCCAGGGGTGCATGGTAGAGTTTTGGCTTCACGTGCGCGAGCCCGCGCAATCCCTATTCATCCGGTTTCCAGGAGATTCCATGTTCAAGAACCCGACCCCGATCGCACGCCGTTCTGTCGTTTTGGGCGCCGTCGGCGCCGCATCGCTGGCGCTGACCCCGCTGGCGCGCGCGCAGCAGAAATTCGTCAACGTGCTGACCGGTGGCCAGAGCGGTGTCTATTACCCGTTGGGCGTGGCACTGTCGCAGATCTACGGCAAGGTGCTGCCGGACGCCAAGGTCACGGTGCAGTCGACCAAGGCGTCGGCCGAGAACCTGAACCTGCTGCAGGCCGGTCGCGGCGAGATCGCGCTGACGCTGGGCGACGCCTTGTCCGATGCCTGGAAGGGCGACAAGGAGGCCGGGTTCAATACGCCGCTGAAGAAGCTGCGTGCCGTGGCCGGTGTCTATGCCAACTACATCCAGATCGTCGCAAATGCCGAGTCCGGCATCAAGACCATTGCCGACCTCAAGGGCAAGCGCATCTCGGTCGGCGCGCCCAAGTCGGGCACCGAACTCAATGCCCGCGCGATCCTGAAGGCCGCCGGCTTGTCGTACAGCGACTTCGCCAAGGTCGAGTACCTGGCCTTCGGCGAATCGGTCGAACTGATGAAGAACCGCCAGCTCGACGTGACGCTGCAGTCCGCCGGCCTGGGCGTGGCCTCGATCCGCGACCTGTCGACCTCGATCAAGATCGTCGTCGTGGCCATTCCGGCCGACGTCGTGGCCAAGGTCGGCGACGCGGCCTACCAGCCGGCCATGATTCCGGCCAATACCTATACCGGCCAGACGGCCGATACGCCGACCGCGGCGATCAAGAACTTCCTGGTCTCGCACGAGGGTGTGCCGGCCGAGGTCGTCTACCTGATGACCAAGTCGATGTTCGAGAACCTGGACACGATGGTCGCGGCGCATGCGGCCGCCAAGGGCATCACGAAGGAAGGTGCGACCTCCGGCACGCCGGTCACCTTCCACCCGGGTGCGGAGAAATACTACCGCGAAGTCGGGCTGATGAAATAAGCGGCTGACCAGGACCATGGCCAGCAACGTGCCAGGTACGGCGGACGGGAAGCCCGCCGTACTGCACGCAACCGAGCATCACGCGCCGGCCTTTGCCGGCGCTTTGTTCTGGGTTGCGATCGTCTTCTCGACTTTTCAGATCATCACCGCGGCGTTCAGTCCGCTGTCGAGCTCCATCGTGCGCGCGGTGCACGTCGGGTTCCTGCTGTGGCTGGTGTTCGTGCTGCATCCGCCGCTGCGCCAGCGGGCGTTCGGCTGGGGCATCGGCATCGCCGCCTTCGTCGCCGGCCTGTACCACTGGGTGTTCGAAGCCGACCTGGTGCAACGCGCCGGCGAGATGACCGATGGCGACATGGTCGTCGGCATCCTGACCATCGTGCTGGTGTTCGAAGCGGCGCGGCGCATCATGGGTTTCGCGTTGCCGCTGATCTGCCTGATGTTCCTGCTGTACGGCCTGTTCGGCCAGTACCTGCCCGGCGACCTCGCGCACCGCGGTTATGGCCTGGACCAGATCGTCTCGCAACTGGGTTTCGGTACCGAAGGCATCTACGGCACGCCGACCTACGTGTCGTCGTCCTATATCTTCCTGTTCATCCTGTTCGGGGCCTTTCTCGAGCAGGCCGGCATGATCACGCTGTTCACCGACTTCGCGCTCGGCCTGTTCGGCCACACCAAGGGCGGGCCGGCCAAGGTGGCGGTGGTGTCGTCGGGGCTGATGGGCACGATCAACGGCTCGGGCGTGGCCAACGTCGTCACCACCG
>JBFIDI010000235.1:0-8849 GCA_041581405.1 Burkholderiaceae bacterium | reverse complement strand
GGCGCCGGCCCGAACTACATCGTGGTCAAGAACGAAGGCCGCGGCCAGGATTTCTCCGAACTCGACCAGTCGGCGGCACTGAAGAAGGCGCTGGCGCTGGGCGCGCGGGTCGTCAACCTGCCCCAGCTGCACGAGAGCAGCATGCGCAAGATCGACCGCCAGAACGCCAGCTTCTGGTCGGCCATCAACAACCGCTCCACCGATGAAGACGCGCTGGGCATGCTCGAGCGCCAGCGCGTCAAGACCTGGCTGAAGAACTGTTACGCGATGCTCGACGCACTACCCGTGTGAGTCGCCGGGCTGCGGCGAGGCGAACAGCGGCGCGACCTATGACCAGGCGGGTTTTCGCCGACGCGCCGGGCCGCACCACCAAGGCGAACGGCCCCGCAGCGCAGGGCGGGTGTGCGATCCGCGCCGCGCGCCGGCATCCCTGATCAGTAGGTCGCCCGGCCGCCGGAGAGGTCGAACACCGCGCCGGTGGTGAAGGAGTTCTCCTCCGACACCAGCCAGGCCACCATGGCGGCAATCTCCTCGACCTGCACGAAACGGCCGCGCGGAATACGCGACAACATGTAGTCGATGTGTTCCTGCAGCATCTGGTCGAATATCTTGGTCTTCGCCGCCGCCGGCGTGATCGCATTGACCGCGATGTTGTTCTTCGCGGTCTCCTTGCCCAGGCTCTTGGTCAGCGCAATGACGCCGGCCTTGGAGGCGCTGTAGGCCGCCGCATTCGGGTTGCCTTCCTTGCCGGCGATGGACGCGATGTTGACGATGCGCCCGTAGTCCTGGGCGATCATGCGCTTGACGACGGCCTGGTTGACGTGGAACGTGCCCAGCAGGTTGATGTCCATCACCCTGCGCCACTCGTCGGCCGGGTAGGTCGCCACCGGCGCGTTCATGCCCGCAATGCCGGCACTGTTCACCAGGATGTCGATCGAGCCCAGGGCCTGCGCGCTGGCGGCCGTGGCCGCCTCGACCTGCTCCAGGCTGGTGATGTCGACGGCCTGGGTCGACACCGCCGAATCGGCGCCCAACGCCGACTTCGCCTGCGCCAGGGTCGGCGCGTCGATGTCCCACAGCGCCACGCGGGCGCCCTCCTCCAGCAGGCGCCGGGCGACGGCGAATCCGATGCCTTGCGCGCCGCCGGTCACGACGGCATTGCGGTCTTTCAAACGGCCAACTGACATGTTCAAGTCCTTTCTAGGGGTGGTTCGGTATGCAGGAAGCGACGTGCACCCATGTGTACGGCGCCAGGCGCAATGCATGTTGCCGCGTCGTGCGTGGCAACACCAGCGTGAGATCCAGCACCTGCGGGCTCAGGTTGGCCACCCAGGCCTGGCAGGATACGCCATCGTCCAGGGCCAGCACGGCCGCGCGATCGGGATCCGGGTTGCGCACCCGGCAGACCGGCGCGCCCTGTCGTGCCACCAGGGCGCCCAAGGCATGGAACATGTCCGCATGGGCCAGGGTGACCGATGCGACACCGGCGGCAGTCATGCGGCTCAGGTAACCCAGCATCCAGGCCTGGCCGAATTCCGTGTGGTCACGCGCATCGTCGCGCGCCATCGCCACGACGGACCCGGGCTCGCTCCGCACCTGCACGCCGAACGGATCGAGCGACATGCCGATACCGACCGGGCCGACGTGCACCGGCGCGTCGATACCACGCGCGCGCAAGGTGGCGACGTGTTCGGGCAAGGTGGCAAGCGACTGCATCACGGACAGGTCGTCGGCCACATGGATGATGGGACAGGTGGTGTAGGTCACGAAGTCCAGCCGCGCCGGCAATTCCATCCGGTTGAGCTGCGTGAAGAAAAACGGCGTGCCGCCACCGATGCGGGCATTCGGGAAACAGGTCCGTGCCGCCTGCAGGGCCCGCGCGCTGCTCGGATAGATGGCCAAAGCGGTCACCACGATGCCGTGCGCGCCACAGGCCTCGGACAGCTGCCGGCAGGCTGCCGCGGCGTCGGCATCGCCGGCCAGGATCAGGTCCACGCGCAGCGGCGTACCGGTGTGGGCGAACAGGGTCTGCGAGGCCAACGGATTCGATGGGTCATCCGGCGCGCACGCGCGCAGGTCGATACGCAGGTGCGACAGCGCCGGCACGCGCGCACGCGCCGCCGCGTTCTCGGCACTCGCCAGCAGGCCCAGTGCCGGCAGGCGGCCCGCGCTGTCCGCGGACACCACCACGGACAAGGCGGCATCGGCAACCGGTCGGCGTGTGCGGCGCGGGGCCTGCTCCAGGGTCAGGGTCGCCGACCGCCGCAGCCTGGCACCGCCGTCGAGCCGGAACGGCCGTGGCGCGAAGTTGGATCGGCTGTAGGTCTTGAACGACGCGTCCGAGAAATTGCGCTGGTCTTCCATCTCGTAGTCGTCGCCGTCCAGGCGGCAGATCGCCCACCCGCCCGGCGCGAACCGATGGCGCAACGCCCGGATCTGGGTGAACGGTTGCCAGGCCGCGATACGCTCGGGAAACCGGGACCGCGTGATACGGCCATCGACGTGTTCGATCTCCAGCGCGGCACCGGCGGCCGAGGCCGGATGCAGCACGCAGATTCCGGTACGGCTGCTCAGGAGATCCGCGCGCAACTCGATCTCGACCGAAAACCGGATGCGTCCGTCGGCCGTCCCCTGGATGTCGGTGGTCCATCGGATGCTCGGCACGTCCGGGCAACTGCCCGCCAGATGCAGCGAGAAACCGTCGTCCCGCAGATCCGCCTTGCGGATGTCGGCCACATGGCGCGGGGTCGCCCAGGCCGGATCGCGATACAGGAACATGACGGTGCGCCAGATCTCCACGCCGGCGTGCCCGATGCCGACCAACCGGCCGTCCTGCAACGCCAATTCCAGTTCGCCGGCCCGCAACAGCAGCGGAGCAGACAGGGGATGCGGATGCGCTGGCATGGCCGGACGCCGTGGATCAGCGGCCCAGCGCCCGGCCGGAGCCGGGATCCAGGATCACCGCCTGCGCGAGGTCCAGGCCCAGATCGAGGACATCGCCCTGGCGCAGCCCTTCACGGGCGGAGAACTCGGCCATCATCGGCACCCCGGCCAGCTCGAAGTTGGTGAACACCCGAGGCCCCGCGGGTTGCAGCAGACTGATGCCCACATGCACCGAGGCCCCCGGCACGCCATGGCGCAACACGAAATGGTCCGGTCGAAGGCCGATCGTCACCGGTTGCGCCGGCACCTCGGCGAGACGGGCGGCACGTTCCCGGGGCAGTTCGAACGTCGACTGGTCCGGCAGCTGCAGCCGCATCGCATCGCCGTCACGCAGCAGTTGGGCGTCGAGATAGTTGATCGGCGGCGAACCCAGGAAACTCGCGACGAAACGGCTTGCCGGGCGTTCGTACAACTCCATGGGTGGACCCTGCTGCTCGACCACGCCCTGGTTCATCAGCACCACGCGGTCTGCCAGTGTCATGGCCTCGACCTGGTCGTGGGTGACGTAGATGGTCGTGATCCGCAGCGCCTGGTGCAGGCGCTTGATCTCGGTGCGCATGCCTTCGCGCAGCTGGGCGTCGAGGTTGGACAGGGGTTCGTCGAACAGGAACAGCCGCGGCTTGCGCACCATGGCCCGCCCCATCGCCACGCGCTGGCGCTGGCCACCCGAGAGCTGGCGCGGCGCGCGCTGCAGCAGTTCCTCGATCTCCAGCAGCTTCGCGGCCCACGCGATCTGGCTGCGGATCTCGTCCTCCGGCATCTTGCGGATCCGCATGCCGAAGGCGATGTTCTCGTAGACCGACATGTACGGGTACAGGGCATAGTTCTGGAACACCATGGCCACGTCGCGATCGCGCGGGCGCACGTCGTTGACGGACTGACCGTCGATGACGATCTCGCCGTCGTCGGCGTCCTCCAGGCCGGCGATCACCCGCAACAAGGTGCTCTTGCCGCAGCCCGACGGCCCGAGCAGGACGGTGAATTCGCCATCCGGGATGTCGAGGTCGATGCCCCGCACCACCGGCACATGGCCGTAGGACTTGTGAACTTTCTCCAGGCGCAGATGTGCCATCGACTCAACCCTTCAATGCGCCGCCGCTCAGGCCGCGGACCAGATACCGATTCATGGCCACCACCATGACGAACACCGGCAGGCAACCGAGGATCGACATGGCGCCGATCCGCGCCCAGAACGCCGACATCGGCGAAAAATGGTGGGTGATCTGGACCGGGAACGTGATGACCTCGGAACGCGTCATCACGACCGCGAACGCGAACTCGTTGAACGCATAGACGAACGCGAATACGGCCGTGGCCATCATGCCGGCGCGTGCCATCGGGAACACCACATGGAGCAGGGCCTGCCAGCGCGTGCAGCCGTCGATCAGTGCGCTTTGCTCCAGTTCGGGCGCAATGTCCTCGATGAAACCACGCATGACCCAGATCACGTACGGCAGGTTGACGGCGACGTACAGCACGATCAGGCCCGGGTAGGTGTCGATCAGGCCTATGGTGGCGAACATCAGGAACAGCGGAAACGCCATCGCCATCGGCGGCACCATGCGCAGCGACATGATCCAGATCGACAGGCCATCTCCACCCACGCGATGACGGGCCAGGCTGTAGGCCGCGATGCTGCCCAGCACCATCGCCACCACGGTGCTGACCGTCGCGATGATCAGGCTGTTGAAGATGGAGCGCAGGTCGTCGCCTTCGGTCATGCCGGCGAAGTTGTCCCAGGTCAGGCTGGACGGGACCCACGTGGGCGGACTCGAGAAGATCTCGCCCGGTGTCTTGAACGCCGTCATGAAGAGCCAATACACCGGAAACACGAACACCGCGGTGATCAGCAGCGCGATGCACACACGCGTCCATTGGCGGGCTTGCTGGCGCAGACGGCGCTGGCGTGGGCTGCGGCTGCTCATCGTTCGAGGGATGCGCGGCGCATCAGGAAGAAGATCAGGATCGAGGTCACGACAATGGACACGAAAGCCAGCGCCCCGGTGTAGCTGGTGGCAAATTGCTGGAAACCCTGGACGTACATGTAGACCGAGATCGTCTCCGACGTGGTCCCCGGCCCACCCTGCGTCAGCGCGTAGATGAAGTCGAACAGCCGCATCAGGTCGACGAACCGGATCAGGATCACGGTGAACAACACGGGCCGGATCGTCGGCAACACGACGCGACGAAACACCGTCCAGCGCGATGCGCCGTCGATCTCGGCCGAGTCGATCAGGCTGCGATCGACCTGCGCCAGCGCCGCCAGCAGCAGCAGGAATACGAAGGGTGTATGGGCCCAGACCTCGAGGATGACGATGGCCGGATAGACGAAGGACGGGTCCGTGGTCCACAGGATGACGGGTGCCTCACCCATGAACCAGCCCAGGATCTGGTTCACCGGGCCGAACTGGTGGTCGAACATCAGCCGCCAGCTGGCACCGGCCACGATCGGCGAGATCACGGTGGGCAGGACCATCAGCGCGACGAATACGCGTTTGGCCGGGAACTCGGGCAGGAACAACACGCCCAGCCCCAGGCCCAGCACGATCTGGATCGGCAAGGCGATGGCGGCGATCAGGAAGGTGTGTCCCCAGGCCTCCCAGAACCGCGTGTCCGAGACCAGCCGCTGGTAATTGAGCGCACCGGCGAAGGACCGGTTCTCGTCCAGCATCGTGATGTCCTGGAAACTCACGAACAGGTTGTACAGGACCGGCATGGTCCCGAGCGCGAGCAGGAAGATCAGTGCCGGCAGCAGCAGGATATGACGGAAGTGCCGATCGACGAAGGTGTCGAAGACGGACGACCGGTGCGCAAGAGATGACATCGGGTTGGCAGGATCGGAGAACGCGCACTCCCACCCGCAGGTGGGAGGGCGACCTCACTTCTTCGGATAGGCGTTCGGGCTCGATGCCCAGATCTTGTAGGCTTCGCGCTGCTTGTCGACGCCGGTGCGCTGCGTGATGGCGTCCCACTCCTTGGCCAGGTCGTCCAGGCACACCTTGGGACTGACGCCGGACGTGGCACGCTGCAATGCGCGGATCAGGGACTCCTCGTACTGGAAGGTATTGCGGATGGACAGGTCCGGCAGGGCCGTCTGGGCGGCGCTCTTGAGCAGGTCGAGGTATTCGCCCGCGGTCGGCCACAAGGCCCGGTATTGCGGACTGCTGAAGTGCGACGAGCGGAACGGGTCACGCAGCGAATACGGCAACTGCACCCGGTCGATGCTGACCTGCTCGCTGTTGGCGAACTGGATGAACAGGTAGGCCAGCTCCTTCTTCTTGCTCGAACTGGCCACGGCCAGCGACCAGCCCAAGGCCAGTTCAGGGCGTCCGCCCGGCGGCAAGGCGTAGCCCACCTTGCCGGCGATCTGCGAGCGCGGCACGAAGGCCATGGCCTTTTCACCGGCCTGCAGGCCTTCGGACCAGCGCCCGACCGGCGGCCACCACAAGGTCATCGCGAGGTTGCCCGACAACCAGCCGTTGAGCGACTCGGGCACGCCCCAGTCCTGCGAACCGGGCGGCATGAACTTCTGGTCGGCCACCATGCCGGCCAGCACCTTGACGCCGATGTCGCTGTTGACGGTGGATTTCATCGACACCGGATCGAAGAAACGTCCACCTTCGTTGCGGAACCGCTCCTGGAAGAAGTAGTGCAGCAGGCTGGCGCGGCGGATCATGCCGGCACCGTACAGCTTGGGCGCGTATTTGTCGGTGAAGAAGTTGCCGATCTCCGAGAACTGCTGCCAGGTCGTGGGCGGCGCCAGTTCGTATCCGTATTTGGCCTTGAACGCGCTGCGGTTGGCCGGATCGCCGAACAGATCCTTGCGGTAGTACAGGATCAGCACATCGCCGTCGTCGGGAATGCCGAAGATCTTGCCGTCCCACTTCATCTGGCTGTCCCGGTAGGCCGGCTCGATCTGGGCCAGTTCGGCACCGAACTTGTATTTCTTGACGAAACCGTCGAGAGGTTCGATGGCACCGGCGCTGGCCAAGTCGGCCAGCCAGCTCGGAATCATGCTGACCACGTCGTAGGCACCGGTCTTGGCGCGGTGCTCGACCATGATCTTGGGAAACATCTCGGGTGGCGGCGCCTCGATGACGTTGACCTTGACACCGGTCAGCTTCTCGAACAATGGCACGGTGTGCAGTTTCGGGTCGAGGGCACCGACGCCGCCGGGCCAGGTCATGTTCAGGGTCTGGCCGCTGTATTTGCGCGCCGCCTCGACGGCGATCTGCGCTGCATCGGCTGTTTGCTGCGCCGACACAACCGTGGTCGCCGCGGTCAATGCCAATGCGACGATGCCACGCAGGATGAAGGGAAGTCGCATGTTGTTGTCTCCTTTGGTGTGATGTGGTCCGTCCACCGGGTTGGCATGCCGACCCGGATCCATGCCATCAGTCCGCGGTGGCTCCCACGTCCCTGGCAATCTTGGTCCACTTGGTGATTTCGCTGTCGATGAAACGGCTGAACTGCTCCGGCGTTCCACCCACGGGAGCCAGTCCGGCGGCCATCAGCTTGTCGCGCACGGCCGGCATGGCCATGACCTTGTTGAAGGCCTCGTTGATCTTCTTCGTGACATCCGGCGCCAGACCGGCCGGCGCCGCCAGCCCCTGCCAGGCCGTGGCCTCGAAACCCGGCAGGCTTTCGGCGATGGTGGGCAGGTCGGGGGCATTCGGCGAGCGCTTGGCGGTGGCCACGGCCAGTGCGCGCAACTTGCCCGACTGCACATGCGGCATCAGGTTGGCCTGGTCTGCGATCGCGACCTGGATCTGGCCGCCGAGCAGGTCGGTCACCAAGGGGCCGCCGCCCTTGTACGGCACGTGCGTCATCTCGGTGCCGGTCATGGCCTTGAACGACTCGGTGCCCAGGTGCGGCAGGCTGCCGTTGCCGGCCGTGCCGTAGGCGACCTTACCGGCGTTGGCCTTCGCATACGCGATGAACTCGGGCACGGTCTTCGCGGGTACCGAGGGATGCACCACCATCACGTAGTTGACGTCGACGGTGCGCACGATGTGGGTCAGGTCCTTGCGCGGGTCGTACGGCATCTTGGCGTAGATGCCCACGTTGATCGCCAGCGACGCGATGTTGCCCAGCAGCAGCGTGTAGCCGTCGGGCGGCGCCTGCGCGACCAGGGCCGCGCCGACCATGCCGCTGGCGCCGGCCTTGTTCTCGATGATGACCGGCTGGCCCAGCACCTCGCCCAGGGCCGGCTGCACCACGCGGGCATAGTAGTCGACAGCACCCCCCGGCGGAAACGGCACCACCAGGCGGATGGGCTTGTCCGGGTAGGCGGCCAGTGCAGCGGTGGGCAACACCGACAGGACGGTGGCAGCCAAGGCCGATCCGACCCAGGCCAGGGCACGCCGACGGGCCGATACATCGGTCGCGGCAGTACCGGGAAAACCCTTACGTGATAACTTCATGGCATATCCTGTATATCGATTTCTGAGATGCTTTCAGAGCGAAACGAGCCAATCGTTCCCTCTGAACCGGCTGAATTATTGAAGCCATGCGACGACTGTGCATAATGAAATATCGCCATCTATTGATAACCAATGCTTATTGATAAGACACCCAGCCTGCAGTCCATCAGTGCCCGACTGCGTTTCAAGCAACTGGTGTTTCTGGTGGCGCTGGACGAAGTCGGCTCCTTGCACCAGGTCGCCGAGCAGCTGGCCATGACCCAGCCGGGCGCGACCAAGATGCTCCATGAGATCGAGACCACGTTCGGCGCCCGCCTGTTCGACCGCTCCAAGCGCGGCGTCCAGGCCAACGAGCTCGGGCGCTGCGTGTTGCGTTATGCGCGGCTGCTGCAGTCGGACCTGACCCACCTGCGCGAGGAGTTCACCGGCGTGCTGACCGGCAAGGGCGGGCGGCTGCGGGTCGGCGCGATCGGCGGCGCATTG
>JBFIDI010000234.1:0-8874 GCA_041581405.1 Burkholderiaceae bacterium | reverse complement strand
CGTTGTAGCCCCACAAGGTGGCGTTCATGCCCGGTGCGATCTCGCGCACCACGGGTTCGGCCACCAGGTGGAATTCCTTGACGCCCTGGTTCATGCGCCAGGGCAGGGTCCAGCCGTTGAGCGTCACGACCGGGTTGTAGGGCCGCCCGGTTTGCGGCACCAGCGGCGGTGCGGTGTCGGGTTTGCCCATCAGGACGGGCTCGGGCAGGGCGGCCATGGCCACGCGGCTGACCGATGCGGCAGCCACGGCGCCCAATGCCGCGCCGCCGAAGAAATTGCGTCGATTCATTGCTTGTTCTCGTGTTGGATTACAGGTGCATGCCGTGTGCCGGGTTCAATGGCCGGCGGCAGCATCGCCGCCGCCACCACCCGCACTGACAGTCGCACCCGCCATGGCACCCGGACTGGTACCGGTCAGGGCTGTCTGCAGGTCGGTCTCGGCAAGCCAGAAGTCGCGCTGCGCCTCGATGGCGCTGTTGACGGCCATCACCTGGGCCCGGCTGTCGGCCAGCAGGTCCCAGGTGCTGGCCAGCATGCCGTTGTAGCGCAGCAGCATCTCCTCGCCGATGAACTTGCGCAGGGGCACGACCTCGTCGCGGTAGTGGCGGGCCAGGTCGTAGGCGGTGCGGTAGGCGAAATACGCTTCCCGGGCTTCCGAGCGCGCGTTGACGGCCGCCTCCTGGACCCGCGCGGCCGACTGCATGTAGACGGCGCGCGAACGCGCATTACGTGCGCCGCCCCAGTCGAACAGCGGCAGCGGCAATTCCAGTTCGACGCCGCGGTTGGACGCCTGGGTTCCCGCGTCGTTGTCGAACACGCTGTTGCGGATCAGGCCGATCGACATGCCATCGACATAACCCGTGACCTTGGTGAAACCCATCTGCTGCGCGACGTAACGCGACTCCGCCATGGCCGATCGCACGTCGAGCCGCTCGCGCAGCGCACGTGCTTCAATGTCGGTGATCGGCGTCACCTCCTTCGGCAGCTCCGGCAGCCGGTCGGCCAGGCGGAAGTCGGCCTGTGCGCCCCATACGCCCATCAGCCGGTTCAGTCGCTCGCGGGCGCTGAAGGCCGCCTGCTCGGCGCGGGCCAGCTGGGCCGTGGCGTCGTTCAGCGTGAGCTGCTCGCGCGCCTGGCGCAATCGGCTCCAGTTGCCGACCCGGGCCATGCGCCGGGCCAGTTCGCCACCGGCCTCGGCGGCTTCCTTGACGTCGCGCATGTACACGGCGGTCTGCTGCGCGGCCACCGCGGTGATCCAGGCCTTGCGGGTGTTGGCGGCAAGCCGGATCACGTCCTGCGCGGCCTGCATCTTGGCCAGCTCGTGTTGTTGGGTCTGCCACTGGTATTTCCACGGCAGGGTCAGCAGGCCGACCAGGTTGAACGTCAGCATGCGCTCGATCTCGACCTCGTCGCCCATGCGCAGGCGGGCGATCGAAAAATGCGGATTCGGCAAGGTGCCCGCCTGTGCCCGCAACGCGTCGCTGACACCGAGCGTGGCCAGCGAGCCGCGCAGGCCGGCATTGTTGAGCAGGGCGATGCGCACCGCCGACTCTGCGTCGACGGGCGCCTGGAGCAGTTCGGCCACGGCGGTCCGTGCGGCGGGCGTGTCCTGCGGCGGCAGCCGCGCGTCGACCGTGCCGGTCTTGCCGGCGACCAGCGCCTGCACGTCGGCGGTGCCGCCGTCCGGAGACAGGGCGGCGCAGCCACCGAGCACGGCAACGGCCAATGCCGCAGCCGACAGACGCGACGCTCGGCGCGCGACGAGGGTTTTCTTGGGTTCGGGGTTCATGGTTTGCGGCTTTCCGTGGCAGGCGGGGTCGCGGGTGCGTTCTTCTGCTGCGCCGCCTCCCATTTCAGGATGTCGATGTGACCGCGCAGGAACTGGCCGACCTGCGCGTTCGCGGCCTTCCAGTCCTGTGTGTCGGTCTCGACGCCGGCGGGTGTGTCCTTGAATACCGATCGGTATTGGACGCCTGGAACCGGGGTGGTCGGGTCGGTCGGTGATTGCGCGTGGGTGGCGAGGGGCAGGCATGCCAATGCGCCGCACAACGACAAGAGGGTGTGTTTCATGGCTGACTCCAAGGCAGCGGGTTGTGTGGCCGGATGGCCACAAAGCCACGCGCGTCGCCCTGTTTCAGGCCACGCGCGGACGAACCAAGGCTGGGGGAGTCAGGAAATGGGTGGCTTGAGGCCCGGCGCGCGATCGGCGCTGGCAATGCGCGGCTCCGCCATGAGTGGCAACGCCGTCATCGGTGCGTTGCCATCCGTGGTCATGGGCAGCAGGGTGATGGCCATGGTATGGCAGGTCTGGCAGACGGTACAGGTCTGGCAATGGGCGTCCGCCGCCATGGTCTCGCCGTCCGCATGGTCGTCGCAGTCGCCGCTCGGGGCGGTCGTGGCGCCGTGCCGGTGGTGGTCGGCGGATGCGCCATGATGGTCATGTGTGGTGGCGCCTGCCAGCGGCTCGGGCGCCGACACATGCGCCATGCCGCCGGGCAGCGCCATCTGCATGGCCATGGCGTCGCCGACCCAGCCGCGCAACAGCAGCAGGGCGATCAACATGGCGAACAGGGCACGACGCATGGCGGGATGATAGTCGGGAACGTCAACAGATCCGCGGCGGATGGCCCTGATGGTCTTGTGCCCATGGGGTCAGGGGCTGCGGTCCGGCCGGCGCAGTCCGTCATGCACCCGCACCACCGGACCAGGGCCGTGGACGGCATCCGGGCGGGTGTTCCGGGTGCGCACGGGTCTTGGACCATAATTCTCAGTTTTGGAGAATGTGCTTTGACAGGCGGTTGGCCCCGGCAGAACATCGACGGATCATTCGCAAACGGGACATGCCGCAGTGCCTATCGACGCCACCCTTGCCAGACTCGTGCTCACGACGCCCCAGCCGCAGGTCATGGCCGAGTTCTATCAGCGTGCCTTTGCGTATGACGTGCAGCTCGTCGACGCGACATGGCGTTGCGAAGGGCCGTCGCGTTCCTTGTGGCTGCGCCCCGGCCCCGCGCAGCGGCTGGCCGAATCGCATTTCAGCGTGTCCGATGCAGCGGCGCTCGACCGACTGGCCGCGCGGATGCGGGCGGCCGGCGTCGAGCGGATCGCGCATGGCGATGCATCGGCCAAGGGCTTCTCGGTGCAGGATCCGGATGGGCGCCGCCTGTGTTTCGCCGTCGCGCCGGATCGACCGGTGGCCCCCGGGTCCGAGCCGCTGCAGGCCCGGCTGCAGCATTACGCGGTACGCAGCCCGGCGCCGGAGCGCCTGGCGCAGTTCTACATCGACCGACTCGGATTCACGCCGTCGGACTGGGTGCGGGACGCCGCGGGCGACGTCACCGCCGTGTTCCTGCGCACCGACGCCGAGCACCATGCGCTGGCGATCTTCCGGGCGGCTGAGGCGCGTTTCGATCATTTCTCCTGCGAAACGCGGGACTGGAACAGCGTGCGCGACTGGGCGGACGAGCTGGCGCGCCGGGGCGTGTTGCTGGCCTGGGGTGTGGGGCGCCACGGCCCGGGCAACGACACCTTTCTGATGGTGGCGGATCCGGACGGGAACATGGCCGAGATCTCCGCCGAGCTGGAGATCTGCAGCGACGACCGCCAGCCCGGCCTGTGGCCGCATCACCCGCAGACGCTCAATCGGTGGGGCCAGGCCATCATGCGCAGCTGACATGCCTGCATGACGACGCGCACCCATCGCGTGCTGGACGTCTTGCGGATGTTCGGCGACGTATCCAGTCTCACGGCGGCCGAGATCACGGAGCGGTTGGGCAGCGCGCGTGCGACAGCCTATCGCTGCATCGCCGACCTGGAGGCTGCCGGCCTGCTCGAACGCAGCAACGAAGCGACCTATGTTCTCGGCCCGACCATCGTCGAACTCGACCGGCGGATCCGGCTGTCGGATCCGCTGATCCATGCGGCCGAACCGGTCATGCGCGGCCTGTGCGATCGCACCGGCGGTGCCATCCTTCTGTGCCGCATCCACGGCCACAAGGTGATCTGCGTGCATCAGTGTTCGGGCGCCAAGGCCCCGCGCAACGTCAGCTACGAGCGAGGGCGTGCGATGCCTCTGTATTGGGGGGCGACCTCGCGCGCCATCCTGGCGCACCTGGACCCCCGGCGGATCGATGCCTTGCTCAAGCACGATGCCCGGGGCCTGAAGAAGGCGGGTTTCGCCGGCACGGCGGGCGAACTGACGGCGCAGTTGTCGGAGTTGCGCAAGCAGGTCGTGTTCCGTTCGGACGGCGAGGTCGATCCGGACGCGACCGGCTGGGCCGTCGCGCTGCTCCATGGCCATCAACTGCTCGGCAGCCTGAGCGTGGTGGTCCAGCGCGCCCAGATTGCCGGGAAGGAGGGCGCGATCGCCGACCAGCTGCGGCGCGCCGCGTTGCGTATCGAGGGCCGGCTCGACTGACGGGTACGGCGCGCCGCCGGCGATGCCGGGCGCGGCCGTACTCCGATCGTGTGTCGATGTAATAGAAGGATGGACATGAATATCTGCAGATTCAACGGCGGCCGCATCGGCGTCGTTCTCGGCGATGTCGTTGCGGACATCACGGACCGGCTCCCGGTGACCGGGCACGACGAACCGGCACTGCGGATCGCCGGCCTGACGGTCGCCCGGCGCCAGGCCCTGGTGGACGCCGCACCCCGCATTGCGGCCACGGGGCTGGCGTTCTCCAGTCCGGTCCTGCGTCCGGGAAAGGTCGTGGCAGCCCCGGTCAACTATCGCGCGCACATCGACGAGATGCTGGCGAGCGGGCAGTCGCATGGACACACCATCACGGACATCCGCCAGGCCGGCCTGTTCCTGAAGGCCTCGTCGTCCGTGGTGGGGCCGTCGGAGGGTATCGCGCAACGTTTTCTCGAGCGCCGCACCGATCACGAGATCGAGCTCTGTGCCGTCATCGGCCGGCCGGCGGCAAACGTCGGCGCGTCCGAGGCCTTGCGATACGTCGCGGGTTATTGCCTGGGGCTCGACATCACGGTGCGCGGACCGGAAGACCGCAGCTTCCGCAAGTCGATCGACACGTATTGCGTGCTGGGGCCCTGGCTGGTCACGTCCGATGCCATGCCCGATCCGGATGCCGTGGACCTGACACTGACGCTCAACGGGACGGTCCGCCAGCAGGCCAACACCTCGGACATGGTGCTGGGGGTTGCGGAGCTGATCGCCTTCGCATCGCGTTTCTACACGCTGCATCCCGGCGACGTGTTGATGACCGGAACACCGGCGGGTGTCGGTCCCATTCGTCCGGGCGATGTGCTGCTCGCGCAAGGGTCCGGGCTGGGCAGCATGTCGGTTCGCGTCCGTGCCGCAGACGCCTCGGCTGCCTGAGCGTTCGACGATGGCGGCAGCTTGCGGCTCGGTGCATCACCGTGCCGCGCACACGGTCGCGGCGCCATGGCGATGCGGGGCAGGGTCGATGCCGCGCGCATGGGCAGGCACAAGCCGATTGCCGCCGCAAATCTCAGTTTCCGAGAATTCGGTTTGACCGGCATCGCGACCGAATCCATCATCCCGCTGACCGTTCGACGACATCGCGTGGTTACGCGCCACCGAAGCTCCCGCTGTCGATGACACGGACACGTGTCGTTTCCGTCGTCGATCGTACGAACGCAACCCGCAAACCCAGGAGACTTGAATGAGAAATTCCATCAAAGCGTTTTGGCCGGCCCGTATCGCGGTGGGCGCCGCCATGATTCTTGCCACGGGACTGAGCTTCGCGCAGTCGACGTGGCCATCGAAGCCCGTGCAGATCATTGTTCCCTACGGTGCCGGTGGCGGCGTGGACGTGGTCGCGCGGGTGCTGGGCCAGCACCTCTCGGTCGCGTTTTCGCAGCCGGTTCTGGTCATCAACAAGCCGGGTGCGGGGGGGCAGATCGGCGCAACCTTCGTCGCCCGGTCCGCGCCCGACGGGTTGACGATTCTGATGACCTCGTCCAATCAAGCCACGGGGCCGGCCTTGTTCAAGCACCTGGGCTACGACCCGGTCAAGGACGTCATGGCCATCGCGGGTGTCGCAAGTGCCCCCAGTGTGCTGGTCACCAGCGCGCAGTCGCCGGTCAAGACGCTGCAGGAGCTGGTTGCACTGGCGAAGTCGCGACCGGGGCAACTCAACTTCGGTTCGACCGGCGTCGGCTCCAGCCAGCAACTCGGCTTCGAGATGTTCAAGAAGGCGGCCCAGGTCGACATGGTGCATGTCCCGTACAACGGCGACGCCAAGATGATGCCGGCCTTGATCGCCAACGACATCCAGGCCGCGCTGCTGCCGATCCAGGTGGTGGGACCGCTGGTGAAGGCGGGCCGCCTGCGGGCACTGGCGGTATCGGCGGACAAGCGTTTCTGGGCCCTGCCCGATGTGCCGACCGTTGCCGAAGGCGGGGTCGAGGGTTTCGAGTATTACTCCTGGATCGGTCTGTACGTGCCCTCCGGCACGCCGCGCGATGTCGTCGACAGGATCAACAACGAAACGGTCAAGATCCTTCGCAGCAAGGAGTTCGTCGAGAAGCAGTTGCCGGCCTGGGGGACCAACGCCTTGGTCCTGACGGCGGACCAGGCGCAGAGCCGTTATCTGTCGGACATCGAACGCTTCAAGCGCATCGTGGCCGAAGCGGGTATTCCGCCACTCGATTGATGCAGGACGGCGGGTCCTGCCCCGGCGGGCGGATCCGGTGCAGCGCCAACCCCGGGCGCAGGGCGCGACGGCGTCGTCTGCCCCGGCAGGCGGACGCGCGCCATGGATGAAAAAGACGATCACGGAACCGGTAACGGCGACATGCCACAACAGGATCAATCCCCAGCCATGGATGCAGACGTCATCATCGTCGGTGCCGGCCCCGTCGGCCTGACGCTGGCCAATCTGCTGGGCTTGCACGGCGTCAGCACACGGGTGCTGGAGCGGCACGCCGATACGGTCGGCGAACCCCGCGCGGTGTCGCTCGATGACGAAAGCCTGCGCACCATGCAGGCCGCCGGCCTGGCCCGGGAGGTCATCGCCGATCTGGTGCTGGCGTATGGCGTGCAGTACTTCTCGTGGCGTGGCAAGCCCTTTGCCAGCATCCAGCCGACGCGGCAGGAATACGGCTACCCGAAGCGCAATGCGTTTCGCCAGCAGTTGCTGGAGGCGACCTTGCGCGATGGCGTGAAGCGATTCGGGTCGGTCCGGCTTTGTTTCCATACCGAACTGCTGGACTTCACGCAGGACGACAGCGGCGTGACCTGCCGGGCCCGGGGCCCGGATGGCGCCGTGACGACGTTGCGAGCCCGCTTCCTGGCCGGCTGCGACGGCGGGCGCAGCCGAACCCGGGAGTTATGCGGCATCAAGCTCGAAGGCGATACCTACGCCCAGCGCTGGCTGATCGTCGATCTCGCGCAACGCAACACGCCGTTGCGCCATACGCAGACCTTTTGCGACCCGGTGCGGCCGGCCATCCGGCTGCCCGGCCCGCAGGCCACGCTGCGGTACGAATTCATGTTGCATCCGCACGAGGACGATGCGTTCGCGCTGGACGAGGCCCGGTTTCGCGGCTGGATGGCCGAACGGTGCGCGCAGGACCGCGACCTGCCGCTGGTGCGGAAAGTGGTCTACACCTTCCATGCCCGGGTCGCCGAGCGCTGGCGCGAGGCCCGGGTGTTTCTGGCGGGCGATGCCGCGCACCTGACGCCGCCGTTTGCCGGCCAGGGACTCAACAGCGGGCTGCGCGATGCCGCCAACCTGGCCTGGAAACTGGCCGCCGTGACGCGCTGGGGCGCGCCGGACGACCTGCTGGCCAGTTACGAGCCCGAGCGCCGGCCCCATGCGAGCGCGCTGATTCGCATGGCCTTGCGTATCGGCCATTTCATGCAGCCGCGCACCCGGCTGCAGGCGGCGCTGTCGCAGGGCCTGCTGCGCGCCGTCTGCCTGGTGCCGGCAGCGCGCGACTACCTGTTGCAGTTGCGCTTCAAGCCCAAGCCGGAGTTGCGCGATGGATACTTCGACGGCTCCGGCGGCCGTGGCGCGCGCTCGGAGATGCTGCCCCAGACGCTGATGGACCTGCCCGACCGCAGCACCTGTCGGCTCGACGAACTGCTGGGGCCGGGTTTCGCCGTGATCGGCCATGACAGCCCGGCGCTGCGGCAGCAGGCGCAGGCCTGGGCTCCGCCCGGCGTGCCGCTGCGTGTGGTCGCGCTGATTCCGGCGGACCACGACTTTCTCGCCGCGCCGGATACGGATCCGGACGTGGTGCTGGCCCGGGACGGCAGCGGTGCGCTCGAGGCCCTGCTGCACAGACTCGGGGCGGATGCGCTGGTGGTCCGGCCCGACCGTTACTGGTCGCGCATCGTGCGCCACGGCAGCGCCGGCCGTGGTGTCGCCGCCGACTGGTCGTGGCACCGCTCCAACGCACTCGCAACACATCGACCCCATTTTTCTTGAAGGAACCGTATGAAACTGATCAGTTATATCCACAAGGGCGAAGCCGGCTGGGGCATGGTGGTCCCCGACGGTGTCGTCGCATTGCACGATGCGCAGTACCCGACCCTGAAAAGCGCGTTGCAGGACGGCCAATGGCTGCGCATGGCCGACGCGGCGAAAGGCCGCTCGCCCGACCTGCCGCTCGACGGGCTCACCCTGTTGCCGGTGATACCCGACCCGGGCAAGATCTTTTGCGTGGGCCATAACTACGAGGCCCACCGCATCGAAACCGCGCGCGACAAGACCCAGCATCCCCTGTTGTTCCTGCGGGTGGCGGAATCGCAGACCGCCCACCTGCAGCCGATCCTGCAACCGGCGGAATCCACGATGCTCGACTTCGAGGGAGAGATCGCCATCGTGATCGGCAAGGCGGGACGCCGCATCGCGCAGGCCGATGCCTGGCAACATGTGGCCG
>JBFIDI010000233.1:0-8896 GCA_041581405.1 Burkholderiaceae bacterium | reverse complement strand
GGGCCAGTTCGGTTCCGACGATCAGCAGGATCAGGATCGCCACGTACCACTGTGCCGGCAATCCCAGCTGGAAGCTGGCCGCACTGAGCGCCGTCAGCGCGACCACGGCAAGGCCGTAGGTGGCCAGCGCGGCGCCACCGGCCGGCCAGCGGTGCATGCGTTGCAGGTTGGCCATCAGCAGCAGCACGCAGAACGTGTACATGCCGATGAAGTCCAGCAGCTGGCTGAACAGGTTCAGGCTCTGGTGGTAGATGAAGGAGCCCAGGCCGGTGAGCACGGTTGCCGGTGCGAACAGGCGCAGCGCAGGCTGGGTGCTGTGTCGCGCCAGCAGGCCCATCGCCACGGCGACCGCCAGGTAGCCGAGGTTGGACCAGCTGTTGAATGGTGTCACGACCAGCGCGCACAGCTTTTCCTCGCACCAGTCGATGTTGGGCGGAAATCGGCTGTGCAGGTCGAACCACGGGCAACCGGGTCCGAACACGGGTGGGTTCATGGCGCGCGCGTCCGATGCGCCGGAACAGGTGCGGGGCGATGGCCGCCCGCGCAGAGCGGCGACAATGGCGGCATTTTCGCAACCTTTCGCACGATCGCGCTGACCGACCCATGACTGCTTTCCAGATCCGCCCGGCCATTGATTCCGACGCCGCCTCCATCACGCAGATTGAATCCGAGACCGCCGCCGCGCTGGGCCATGCGCCCGCCGACGCCGCCAAGCGCCTGGTGTTCTGGAAGGAGGCGATCGAATTCGGCGAGCCCTTGCTGCACGTGGCTGTTGCCGGCGATGCCGTGATCGGCTTTGTCGGCTACGACCGCAGCCGCGATCCCCGCACCCCGCCCACGACCGGGGAGATCTGGGCCATTCATGTCCTCGCCCAGCATCATGGACAGGGCGTCGGACTGGCCTTGTGGGACGCCGCCCGGGAGGCCTTGATCGACGAAGGTTGCACCCATGTGTCGATCTGGATCGAGCTGGCCAGCGAGCGTGCGCTGCGTTTCCATGAGCTGGCCGGTTTCAAGCGCGACATGCCCTCGCTGCGCACGGTCGCCCGCGGCGCGCGGCGGGTCGAGGAGATCCGGCTCAAGCGCGTCCTGTCGTGATGGGCGCGTTGCGGCCGTTCGCCATGCGCTGAAGCGGCGCACGGCCGCGCAGCCGGTCAGGCTTCGCCGCCGAAGCGCTTGGTCAGGTTGTCGATGTATTTTTCGACCATCTTCTCGAACTCCGCCTCGACGACCGGCGCAATCACCATCTTCATCAGGCCCGGCAGGGGCAGGGTCAGATCCCCCTCGATCTTGAGAACCAGGTCGGTGGATTTCTTCTTGTCGGTGATCTTCCAGCTGCCGGAGACCAGGGCGTTGCCTTCGCCCTTGACCGGTGTCCAGATCACGCTGCCCTTGGCCTTGTTCGACGTGTATTTGGACGCATAGACCGTCTGCAGGTTGACCTGTGCCAGTCCGATCTTTTCCATTTCCCAGCGGTAGGTGTTGTTGCCGAGGTCGACCAGCTGGTCGACCTTGGGGAAATGGCTGGCCGATGTCGGCACGTCCGACAAGACCTCGAAGACTTCGGCCGCGGGTGCCTTGACACTGAATTCGTAGCCGAGTTCGATGTGGACGGTGATGGTCATGGACGCTCCGATGGATCGTTGCTCAGGGATGGACCCGCATCGTAGCGCATTGCGCCGTGCGCGCACCACCGGCACCACTTGCGCCCGCGCCGCCGCGGCGCGACCGGCCGGCGCTGTCTATCGGCCGTGGTAGGCGACCGCGAGCAAGGCCTGCTGGCTCTGGCGCGTACGGGTGAGGATGCGGCGCAACAGGCCGCGGCCGTCCACGAGTTCGATGCCGTTCTCCCTGGCGAACTGCAAGGCCTCCGGCGTGTAGCTGGAGGTGGTCGTGAACGTGCCGTGGGCGTGCGGGCAGGACGCCACCACACCCTGGAATTCGCGCAGTTCCTGCAGCCCGACCGGCTTGTCCAGGGCATGCCTGCAACGCACGATCGCCACCGGTCCCGGCAGCCGGGCGGCATGGAGCCAGATGTCGACACCTTCCGCGGTCCGGTGGGATTCGTGCCGGGTGTCGAAGCCGGCCCATGCGAACCAGGTTTCGCAGACGGCCGCGAAACGCCGCGCGTCGATGCTGGCGAACACGTCCAGGCTCCAGCCCTTGCCCCGCATCGGCACGGAGTCGTCCGGCGCCGCATCCGCGTCGACCTGGAACTCGGTGGGTACGCGGGTCTGCGACGGCAGCGGCCGGCGTGTGCCCTCGGGTCGGACCATGCGCATGCCGATGGCCAGCAGGCCAAGCAGGACGATGGCCAGCGTGGCCGCCAGCACCAGCGGCTGGCGCAGCTCGAACACCCAGGCTCCGAGCCAGGTGAGCATCAGCAGCAGGCTCGCGGTGACCAGCACCGACTGGGCAGTGGTATGCAAGGGCGACTGAAGCGCAGGGCGCGGCAGCGGCGGACGGCTGGACATGGTGGCAAACCCCCGGATGATCGTGAACGCCATGCGTTCTGGTTGGTTTCGATATTCAGTCTAGGCCGGCCGTGTGACAGGACAAAGGCAATATTTATCGTTTTTTGTCGCGGCGTCGCAACCACGGCCACCCACGATCCCGCGCTCGTCCGGCACCACGGCCGCGCGGGTCCGCATAATGCGGGGCTGGTCTGGTCTATTCATGGGGGGCAGCATGGTCACGTCGGCGCAGTTCGGGGATGGGGTGGCATATGTCGCAGGTCAATACGTGCCGATCGCGCAGGCATCGATTCCGATCACGGACTGGGGTTTCCTGCGCTCGGATGCGACCTACGACGTCGTGACCGTCTGGGATGGCGCGTTCTTCCGGCTCGATGCGCACCTGGAGCGCTTCCTCAAGAGCTGCAGCCGTTGGCGCCTGAATCCGGGCCTGAGCCCGGCGCAGATCACCCGCGTGTTGTCGCGCTGCGTGCGGCTCAGCGGGTTGCGCGCCGCGTACGTCGAGATGATCTGCACGCGTGGCCAGCCGCCCTGGGGCTCGCGCGACCCCCGGCAGGCGGTCAACAGGTTCTACGCGTTCGCGGTGCCCTATGTCTGGCTGGCCAATGAACAGCAGCGCGCGACCGGCCTGCACCTGATGATCAGCGACGTACAGCGCATTCCCGCACGGTCGGTCGACCCCAAGGCCAAGAACTACCACTGGAACGACCTGACGATGGGCCTGTTCGGCGCGCTCGACGCCGGCGCCGACACGGTGGTGCTGGTCGACGGGGCCGGCCATGTCGTCGAGGGCCCGGGATTCAATGTGTTCTGCGTCAAGGACGGCGTCGTCGCGACACCCGACGCCGGCATGCTCGAGGGCATCACCCGGCGCACGGTGATCGAGATGGCGCGCGCGCTCGGGATTGCGCTGCAGGCGCGGCCGGTGACCGAGCAGGAGTTGCGCACCGCCGACGAGGTGTTCCTGTCCACGTCGGGTGGCGGGGTGTTGCCGGTGACGCGGGTCGACGGGCAGACCGTCGGTGACGGGGCGCCGGGCGCCGTCACGCGCCGGCTGGTCGACACCTACTGGGCCTGGCACGCGGACCCTGCCTACAGCCTGCCGATCGACTACGCCCAGTGAGCGGCTGCCGCGCCCACGCGCGGCTCAGATGCCCGTCGTCGGGGTGAACAGCCCCTCGAAACCGCCTGTCGGCTCGAAGCGCCGGTGGCGATACGACAGCCGTGTCGGCCCGGGCATGACCCGTGTCGCATCGGAATGCCGCTCGTCGCCGGGGTAGCAGACCACGCGGTCGCCGTCCGCATCGATCGATTCGGGTTCGATCAAGGCGGGCGGGCGGCTGCGTCCGGCGGCCAGCACGTGCGCCACCGTCGGATAGTGCGACAGGTGGGCCAGGGTCATGATCTGGGGCGGCGCGAGGGCGATCGTGCCCCTCCAGTACCACTGCAGCGCGTCACGCGGACGCAGCCAGACGCTGTCGCTCGCTTCCAGGTTGTCGTGCAGCGCTGTCTGTCCGGGCGGCAGCGGCGCCACGAAAAACCGGGTGTCGAAACGCTTGTTGCCGACCATGGGCAGGCGCGGCGTGATCCAGCGCGACCAGGGCAGGAGTTCGGCGGGATCGAGCCACAGTGCCAGCCGGGCCACGGCCTGGTCGAAACGCAGGCCCTCGCGCACCAGTGCGATGGCCTGCGCCGCATGGTCGGCGCTGGCGCCACGCGCCAGCAACACGCCGCACTCCTCGAACGTCTCCCGGATGGCCGCCAGGTACACGCTGGCGGCGGTCTGTACGTCCAGGCCGGCCTCGTTCAGGCATGCCGCCAGGTCCCGCGCCGGCGGCGCGAGCAGCGCATGGCTGTGCTGCGACATGTCGTGCGGGTCGACCTTGCCTCCGGGAAACACATGGGCCCCGGCCAGCACGTCGGAGCGGTCGTGGCGTCGGATCAGGAACACCTCCAGCCCCTGGGCCGTGTCGCGGACCATGACGACACTCGCCGCCGCACGTGGCGGCGCCTGCACGACTTCGAGGTTCAGTTCCATGCGGCGCACCGTGGGTGATTTAAAGTTGCTGGCTCACCGGCGCACGGTACCAGAGTCGCGCGCCGCATTGCAACCAACCAGGAAACAAGGACATGGCATTGGATTTCAACGGACGCGTCGCGATCGTCACCGGCGCGGGCGGAGGACTGGGAGAACAACATGCACTGGCGCTCGCCGCACGCGGCGCCAAGGTACTGGTCAATGACCTGGGTGGCGCGCGCGACGGCAGCGGGGGGTCGGAGACCGCCGCGCAGGCGGTTGTCGCCAGGATCAAGGCGGCCGGCGGCGAGGCCATCGCCAACGGCGCGTCGGTGACCGATGTCGATGCGGTCCAGGCCATGGTGCAGCAGGCGATGGACGCCTGGGGCCGGATCGACATCCTGGTCAACAACGCCGGCATCCTGCGCGACAAGACCTTCGCCAAGATGGAGGTCGACGACTTCCGCCTCGTGCTCGAGGTCCACCTGATGGGCGCCGTGCATTGCACCAAGGCGGTCTGGCCGATCATGGTCGCGCAGAAGTACGGGCGTGTCGTGATGACCACCTCGTCGTCGGGCCTGTACGGCAATTTCGGCCAGTCCAACTATGGCGCGGCCAAGATGGCGCTGGTGGGCCTGATGCAGACACTGGCGCTCGAAGGGGCCAAGCACGACATCCGGGTCAACTGCCTGGCGCCGACCGCGGCCACCCGCATGACCGAAGGCCTGATGCCCGAGGAGGTGCTGCGCGCGCTCGAGCCCCAGGCGGTGTCGCCGGCGATGCTAGTCATGGCCTCGGAGCAGGCGCCGACTCGCACCATCCTGTGTGCCGGAGCCGGAACCTTCGAGGCAGCCCACATCACGTTGACGCAGGGGGTCTGGATCGGCGCGCAGCACGATGCCGCGGAGCAGCTGGCGCAGCGGCTGGACGCGGTGCGCGACCGCCAGGGCGAGATGGTGCCCGAATCCGGCAGCGGGCAGGGCCAGAACGAGATGGCCAAGGCGATGGCCGCCGCGGGTCGCGGCTGAGCGCGTATCGGGCCCGGTGGCGGGCGCCACACGGGTCCGGCGGGGCCAGGCTATATACTCGAAGGTTCGGCGGTCGGCTGCGATAGGCGCATCCGGCCCGGCACGGGACGGCCCGACGATCCGCGCATGCAGGCGCGATCCGGCGCATGCATGGCATGGCCAGGCCTGTTCGGCCAGTGCACCACACCGGGCGGCCGGTGCATCCTCACCGGGTCGCGCTTGCGCGCACCTCCCGATGGCGGTCGCACAACCAGTTTGTTGGAAATCCACGGGAGTATTGGCCATGGCCAAGGAAGAGCTGATTGAAATGAGTGGTCTGGTGACCGAGGTGTTGCCGGATTCGCGGTTCCGCGTCACGCTGGACAACGGCCACCAGCTGGTGGCCTACACCGGCGGCAAGATGCGCAAGCACCACATCCGCATCATCGCCGGCGACAAGGTGTCGATCGAGCTGTCGCCCTACGACATGACCAAGGGTCGCATCACGTTCCGGCATATCGCCGGCCGCGGCCCCGGTCCGCAGTAGGCGACGACGCCGGCCCGTTGCGCCGGCGCCGTTACAACACGGCCGGTGGCGCCGGCCGCAGGGCTCTCAGAACAGGACCACGCCGCGGATGGACTCGCCGCGTTTCATCAGGTCGAAGCCCTTGTTGATGTCCTCCAGCGGCATCGTGTGGGTGATCAGGTCGTCGATGTTGATCTTGCCGTCCATGTACCAGTCCACGATACGCGGCACATCCGAACGCCCGCGTGCGCCTCCGAACGCCGAACCTTCCCACTTGCGCCCGGTCACCAGCTGAAACGGCCGCGTACTGATCTCGGCGCCGGCTTCGGCGACACCGAGGATGATGCTGCGTCCCCAGCCCTTGTGGGTGCATTCCAGCGCCTGGCGCATGATCTTGGTGTTGCCGATGCACTCGAAGCTGTAGTCCGCGCCACCGTCGGTGAGTTGCACGATGCGGTCGACGACGTTCTCGCCGGCCGCTTCCAGGTCCTTCGGATTGATGAAGTGCGTCATGCCGAACTGGCGCGCCATGGCTTCGCGCGCCGGGTTGATGTCCACGCCGATGATCTTGTCGGCGCCGACCATCTTCGCACCCTGGATCACGTTCAGGCCGATGCCGCCGAGGCCGAACACCACGACGTTGGCGCCGGCCTCGACCTTGGCCGTGAACAGCACGGCGCCGATGCCGGTGGTGACGCCGCAACCGATGTAGCAGACCTTGTCGAACGGCGCGTCCTCGCGGATCTTCGCCAGCGCGATCTCGGGCACCACCGTGTAGTTGCTGAACGTGGAGGTGCCCATGTAGTGCAGGATGGGCTTGCCGTCCAGGCTGAAGCGGCTGGTGGCGTCGGGCATCAGGCCCTTGCCCTGGGTGCCGCGGATCAGCTGGCACAGGTTGGTCTTGCGCGACAGGCAGAACTTGCACTGGCGGCATTCCGGTGTGTACAGTGGAATGACGTGGTCGCCCTTCTTGAGCCCGGTCACGCCCGGGCCCACGTCGACGACGATGCCGGCACCCTCGTGGCCCAGGATGGCGGGGAACAGGCCTTCCGGATCGGCACCGGACAAGGTGTAGTAATCGGTGTGGCAGATGCCGGTAGCCTTGATCTCGACCAGCACTTCACCGAACTTCGGACCTTCGAGGTCGACGGTTTCGATCGTCAGCGGGGTGGCGGCCTTCCACGCAACGGCGGCTTTGGTTTTCATGATGTCGATGGCATGCGATTGAACATGGGTTGACTATAAACGGGCGGTTTTGCCGGGCCGGGCGCCGGCTGCGCCGCTCCCTGCCGGCGGACCGTCGTGGCTATACTGCAAGCCGGTTCCAACAGGGCGAGGTTTGCATGGAAGTGTCGGCTGCCAACGTGGGTGCGATCCGGGTGCTGCAGGTGCGCGGGCGACTGGACCACTCCCAGGCCAAGGATTTCGAGGCTGCGCTGGCGCCGCACCTGGCCGACTGCACGCCCGACGGTTCCCCGTTGGTGCTGGACTTCTCCGGTGTCGTGTACATCAGCAGCGTGGGCCTGCGCGTATTGTTGCTGGCGGCCAAGCAGGTCAAGGCACAGCAGGGGCGCATCGCGATCGCCGCGTTGACGCCGATCGTCACCGAGGTGTTCCAGGTGAGCCATTTCAACCTGGTGTTGTCCGTGTTCCCCGACGTGGCCGCCGCGGCGGCCGAGCTGGCCCCATGAAGCTGCGCTGCTGGGGCACGCGTGGTTCGATCCCGGTGTCGCTGACCGCGCCGGACGTGCGGGCCAAGATCGTGCGCGCGCTGCAAGGCGCCGCCGGCGTCGACCTCGCCGACCCGGCCGCGATCGAGACCTATGTCGATGCGCTGGGTTTCGACGTCGCCGGCACCTTCGGCGGGCACTCGGCCTGCCTGCAGGTCGAGACTGGCGGCCGCGAGCACCTGGTGCTCGACCTGGGCACCGGCGTGCGCGCGCTGGGCCAGCAGATGCTGGCCCGGTTCGGTCCCCAGTCGCCCCAGACCTACCACGTGTTCCTGTCCCACCTGCACTGGGACCACATCATGGGCCTGCCGTTCTTCACGCCGGTCTACATCGCGGGCAACCGCATCGTCGTGCACAGCTGCCATGCGCACGCCGAGTTCGCGCTGCGACGCCAGCAGGCCGAACCGTCGTTCCCGGTGCGTTTCGAGCAGTTCTCCGCCGACTTCGAATTCCGCACCGCGACACCGGGCGTGCCGTTCGATGTCGACGGCACGCGGGTCGTTGCGCACGCGCAGCGCCATGCGGGTGATTCCTACGGCTGGCGCTTCGAGCGTGCCGGCAAGAGCCTGGTGTACTCCACCGACTCCGAACACCGGCTCGAGGACGAGGACGAACGCGCCGGCTTCGTCGCGTTCTTCGACCGTGCCGACGCGGTGGTGTTCGATGCCATGTATTCGCTGGCCGACGCCATCTCGGTCAAGGCCGACTGGGGCCACTCCAGCAACATCGTCGGCGTCGAGTTGTGCCAGGCGGCACGGGCCCGGCGCCTGGTGATGTTCCACCACGAGCCCGCGTATTCCGACAGCCAGATCGCCCAGATCCTCGAGGAGACCCGGCGCTTCGAACAGATCACGCGCGAGGACGGCCATGTGCTGGAGGTGCTCTCGGCCTGGGACGGTCTCGAGCTGAGCCTGTGACCCGCGGCCCGGCGCCGGAGTCGCTCCCGCGGGACCGGGAAGCGACCCCCGACGCGTGGTTCGGCCGCATCTTCCTGTACCGGCGCGGCCGCATGGCGGCGTTCATGATGCTGCTGCTGTTCGCGCTGCTGATCGGAATCCACAGCCTGCGCGTGTCCCAAACCCGGGTCGATGGCGATACCTGGCTGCATCTGCTCGGCCGGCCGGCCGCCGGTGTGCAGCAGC
>JBFIDI010000232.1:0-8914 GCA_041581405.1 Burkholderiaceae bacterium | reverse complement strand
GCCATTGACGAAGGTATTCTCGGATGGCGATGTCGCGGTTTATCGGGTGACCCGGTAGTCGCCCCGAGCATGCCCACCCGCGCAACAAGAACCCTGCACGAGCCCATGAACATGATGAACAAGACACGTAAACGGACATGGTGGTTGGTCGCCGCCGTGGTCGGCCTGGCCTCGGCAGCGATCGTAGCCCGGTCCGACGTTTCTGCAATACCTGGACTGGCTGACATCGGCCTTGTGCTGGCCAAGATCCAGGAAAAGTACCGCGACGAGGGCCTGGCCGGCGTCTGGCGCGCAATGCGCGAAAAGGCCGCCGGCCAAGCGCAGGTATTCGATCCGGCGCTGCAGTATTCGCTGTATGACAAGGCCTCGCAGCCACCGCTGGAAGACGCGCAGGCACGGGCCGCACTGCCGCAGTACAAGTCGATCGCCGCAGTTGCCGTCGAGACGCTGCCGCCCAGTCTGGACGATGGTCGCCGCTACGACACCTGGTCGCGCAGCAACGGCGACGAGCGCTCGAGCAAGTTCTCCAGTCTGGCGCAACTGACTCGCGCCAATGTCGCTCAGTTGGTTCCGGCATGGACCTATGGCTCGGGCGCAGATCTCGGCAATCCGGCCGAGCCCGGCGTCAACGTGCAGACCAACCCCGTGTTTGCCCATGGACGCCTGTTTGTCACCAGCGTGGATGGCCATGTGATCTCGCTGGACGCGGCCAGCGGCCGTGAAATCTGGCGCCTGAAGCTGCCTGAGCCGGTTGCCAAGCGGGGCATGGTCTGGCATCCGCATGCCGACTTTGGCAGGTCGCGCTTGTTTGTTCCGGCGGGCGACGGTGTCTATGCGGTGCTGGCGCAATCCGGCCAGGTCATCAAGTCCTTCGGAAAGGATGGCCGGGTCGGGTCGCAGTTGTCGCTGATCGCTCCCGTCATCGTCAAGGACAAGCTGATCCTGGCCAACGTGAAGCCCGCACTGGAGGCGTACGACCTGCAGACGGGGCAGTGGCGCTGGAGCCGCTCCCTGCTGATCCGTCCGGATGCAGAGGGCGCCTATTTGTTTGGCGGCGTGCCGTGGGGCGGGATGTCGGCGGACTCAGCGCGTTCCACGGTATACGTGTCGACCGGCAACCCCCGGCCTGAGTTGATCGGAACCTCCAGGCCGGGCGACAACCGCCACAGTTGCAGCGTGGTGGCGGTCGATGCGGGCAGCGGCGAGATCCGCTGGGATTTCCAGGTCGTCGCGCACGATCTCTGGGACCTGGACATTCCCGCAGCGCCGGTGTTGACAACCATCAGTCGCCAGGGCCGCAAGGTCGATGTGCTGGCCGCCGTGACCAAGACCGGGAACACCATCGTGCTCGATCGCGACACGGGAAAGCCGATATTCGACTATCGATTGCGCCGAGCCCCGGTCTCGACAATCCCTGGTGAAAAAACCGCCTCGTACCAGCCGGAGTTCGTGTTGCCGGAGCCATTTGCGAAGCAGCGATTCGAACTGTCCGACGTGACGGATGTCTCGGAGTCGGCGCGTCAGACGGTCTTGCGCAAGATCAAGGGTGCACGCCACGGTTTTTTCGAGCCTCCGGCGGTTGGCGGAAAGGTGGTGTTGTACGGGTTGCATGGCGGCGCCGAATGGCCGGGGGCGGCCGTGGACCAGGCGACCGGCGTCCTGTACGTGCCTTCCAACGAGTTGCCGTGGCTGATCCGCGCCAACTACATGGATATCCGGGCGACGGCGGAGACCGGTGCCGCGTTGCCGGGCAACGACCTGTATCAGGCCAAGTGCGCGACCTGCCACAAGCCCGATCGCGCGGGCTCGTACCAGAACGAGCGCAGGGGAGATGCCTATTTCCCGGCGCTGACAGGCATCACGATCCTGCGCAGCCGCCAGGCGCTGGTGTCGCACCAGGAATACGAGGCAACCCATGCCCACCTGCCCCGGCGCGTGTCGGTGACCGAGGGGGAACTGCAAACCCTGTATGGTTACTTCGACGCGCTCGACCGCATCAGCGACAGGGACAAGACCTTCGCCTTCCAGCCGATGTGGCAGTTGCTGCTGGACGACAAGGGTTATCCCGGCACCAAGCCGCCATGGGGCCTGCTGACGGCGATCGACCTGAACACCGGCAAGAAGGTCTGGCAGGTGCCGTTGGGCCAGCACGACGAGTTGCCGCGCGACGGAGCCCCGGTTCGGGGACAGCGGAACCACGGCGGCGTCGTCGTCACTGCGGGTGGGCTGGTGTTCGCCACTGGCACGCTCGACAACAAGATCCGTGCATTCGACTCGACGAACGGCGCGGAGTTGTGGTCCTTCAAGCTGCCGGCCGCCGGCTCGGCGCCACCGATGACCTACCTGGTCGACGGTGCACAGTACGTCGTGGTCATGGCCACCGGTGGTCTGTTCCACGGCTACTCGGGGCGTTCGGACCAGATGGTGGCATTCAGGTTGCCCGATGCCGCGCGCTGACGTGAGCCAGATCAAGCGCGGCGCTCCGCTGAGGTTCCTCGTCGTGGGGGCTGCCAATACGTTGCTGGGGCTGCTGGTCATCTATACCTGCAAATGGCTGTTCCGGCTGGATGACGTGACGTCCAACGTGATCGGCTACCTGATCGCGCTGGCCAACAGCTTCTTCCTGAACCGGGCGTGGACATTTGCCAACACCGGGCCGGTGTTGCCGGCGATGGTCCGGTTCGCGGGGGTCTTCATCGTTGCCTACCTGGTGAACCTGGCCACCGTGCTGCTGGCCATCGACCTTCTGCAGGTCAACTCCTATCTGGCCCAGGCGTGCGGCATTGCGCCGTACACCGTCGTCTCCTATCTGGGGAGTCGCTACTTCGCGTTCCGGAGCCATCCGGCGAGGACGCGGAGTCCATGACCCATCTCAACGGGCACGCACGACAGCCAGCAGCGACAGGCCGAACGGCAGGTCGAAGTTGCGCAACAACTGACTCTCCAGCCCCAGAATGCGGCGAAACGCCGCATTGATCGGGCCGGGCGGCGTGGCCGTGCCGCTCGACGTGGCGCTGCGCAGCAAGCGGTCCTTGATGCGCACCAGCGCGGCGATCGGGAACAGGAACATGTTGAAATACGTCAGCTTGTCGGATCGCAGTTGCGCACGATCCAGCTTGGCACGTAGTTCCCGTGCGGTATAGCGGCGCTTGTGATGGAGGAATTCGTCATGCGGCCCCCACATCCAGCGATAGGCAGGGACGGTGACGACGATGCGGCCGTTCTCGGCCAGCATGTCGCGCGCGGCTGCCAGTGTCTCGTTGTCCTGTTCGATGTGCTCGAGCACGTCGAACAGGCAGATCAGGTCGAACTTCTGGTCTCGAAACGGGATGTCGTTGGGGCAGACGCCTGCCCGGATGTCGAACCGGTGACCGGTCTTGTCGGCCGCAATGGTGCGTGCGGTATCGTCCATTTCCAAGGCATGGACCTGCCCGAAAGCGGCGAGCATCGGCAGGTTGCCGCCGGTACCGCAGCCGATCTCGAGAATTCTCGCCTGCGGCTCCAGGGCGAGCCGCTCGATCACCGATGTGAGCACGGCTCGGCGCCCGACGAACCACCAGTGGGTGGCTTCTGTCTGCGCCATGTCCAGATAGGCTTCAGGGCTCATCGGCTTGCTTGTGCACCCGCCGGACGATGTAGCTCGGTCGCTGTTTGGTTTCCAGGTAGATGCGCCCGATGTATTCGCCCAGCACGCCGATGCTGATCAGTTGAAGGCTGCCCAGGAACAGCACCGCCACCAGCAACGTCGCGAAACCCGGCACGTCCACGCCCAGGATCAAGGTGCGCAGGATGATGAATGCGGCATACAGCAAGGAAAGCAGGGCGCCGATGCTGCCGATGTAGATCCAGACCTTCAACGGGGCGGTGCTGAAGCTGGTGATTCCTTCGATGGCGAAATTCCACAACTTCCAGCCGGAAAACTTGGTCTGTCCGGTCGTTCGGGCATTGCGGGTGTAGTCGATGGTCGCGGTACGAAATCCGACCCACGCGAACAGCCCCTTCATGAATCGCTGGCGCTCGGGCAATCGTTTCAGTGCATCTACCGCGACGCGCGACATCAACCGGAAATCGCCGACGTTGGCCGGGACGCGTACGTCGGACATGCGGTTGTGCAGCCGGTAGAACAGGTCAGCCGTGGTGCGCTTGAGGAACGAATCGGAACTGCGGTCGGTTCGGCGGGCCAGCACCACCTCGGAGCCGCGCTGCCATTCGGCGATCAGCACCGGGATCAGTTCGGGGGGATCCTGCAGGTCTGCGTCGATGGGAATCACCGCATCGCCCGACGCCGCGTCGATACCGGCCGTCAGCGCCGCTTCCTTGCCGAAATTGCGCGACAGTTCCACCACCCGATACCGGGCATCGCGTCGGGACAGGTCGATGAGCTGGGCCAGCGTGGTGTCGCGGCTTCCGTCGTCGACGCAGACGATTTCGAACCGGATGTCGTCGATCGGATCGAGCACGGCGCAGATGGCGCGGTGGAACGAGTCTATGCCATCGCCCTCGTTGTAGAAGGGGACGACGATGGAAACCAAAGCTTTGCGCTGTGATGCCAAGGACTCTGTGTTCACGAGCGCAGTCTAGCAGTCGCAACAAAGAATGTGGCCAGCGCGCGGGCCGCGGTTAAACTAATTTGTCAGTGCGGATCCAGGTCGGTCGGGCGTTGCTTGGCCACTTCGACACCAACAAGCGGGAGAACCGATGGCGGAAAGCCCTATCAGGCGCAAAGGGATCATTCTGGCCGGCGGGGCGGGCACTCGCTTGCATCCGGCGACCGCTGCGATCTCCAAGCAGATGTTGCCCGTATACGACAAGCCGATGATCTACTATCCGATCAGCACGCTGATGCTGGCGGGGATCAGGGAAATCCTGCTGATATCCACGCCCGAGGACACACCACGGTTCGAGCAATTGCTAGGCGACGGCCGGAAATGGGGCCTGGACATCACCTATGCGGTACAACCGAGCCCGGGCGGACTGGCACAGGCGTTTCTGATCGGGGCAGATTTCCTGGGCACCGGTCCATGCGCCTTGATTCTGGGCGACAACGTGTTTCACGGGTCGGATCTTACGGCGAAGTTGGCGCGTGCCAATGCCCGTGCCAGCGGCGCCACGGTGTTTGCGTATCCGGTCAAGGATCCGGAGCGTTTTGGTGTCGTCGAACTCGACAGCAATCACAAGGTGTTGAGCATCGAGGAAAAGCCGACCCGACCGAAGTCCCGTCTGGCGGTGACCGGCCTGTACTTCTATGACAACCACGTAATCGACATCGCCCGTTCCATACGGCCTTCGGCACGGGGAGAACTCGAGATCACCGACGTCAACCGCGCATATCTGGAACGAGGGAATTTGTCGGTCGAAGTTTTCGGACGCGGGGTCGCCTGGCTCGATACCGGCACGCACGAGGCCCTGCTTGCGGCATCGAATTTCGTCGAGACGCTGGAAAAGCGTCAGGGATTGAAGATCGCGTGTCCGGAGGAAATAGCGTTTCGGCTAGGATACATCGACAGGGCCGGACTATCTGAACTTGCCGCCAACCTGCAGAAGAGCGAATATGGAACCTACTTGTCTGACATCCTCGCGGAGTCACTGCGGCGTTAGGCCAACGTGCCACATGCGGGTGGCGATCTTGCAATGCGGGTAGGACCGAGTGCTGTCTTCTGCAACTGCCCCCCCTGATCTGGAGACCCATGCGGTCAAGCCGAGCGGCGGCGAAGCCGCGCTCGGTATGGAACTATCGATCGTTGTTCCGGTATTTAATTCCGCGGCGACGTTGGCCGAACTGGTGGAAAGGCTCGTCAAGGCGCTCGATCAAGTGACGGAGCGCTACGAGATTTTGTTGATCGATGATGGCAGCGCGGATGATTCCTGGGCAACCATCCAATCCTTGCGACCACTCCACGGCAATCGCTTGGTTGCTGTCCAGTTGATGCGCAACTACGGCCAGCACAATGCACTGATGTGCGGGCTTTCCAGCGCGAGCGGGCGATATGTCGTGACGCTTGACGATGATCTGCAGAATCCACCCGAAGAGATCTCGAAACTGCTGACGTACATCAAGCGCACCGGGCTTGACCTTGTTTACGGGTGCTCCGACGTCCGCCAGCATGCGGGCTGGCGAAACCTGGGTGCGTCGGTTGTCTGGGGCTTCTACAGGACGGTGTTTCGCAGTCGCGTCACGCCGACGTCGTTTCGCGTGATGACCGGACAGCTTGCCCGGAGCGTGGGTTTCTACACCTTGAATTTCACCTATCTCGACGGCTTGTTGGCCTGGTGCACCAACAGGATTGGAAGCACGGAGGTCGAACATCACCCGCGCGGACATGGACGTTCGAACTACTCGGTGTCACGATTGCTGCTGCTTGCGCTGAACCTGTATACCAACTTTTCGCTGATTCCATTGCAGATTGTCAGTGCCCTTGGGTTGTTCACTGCATCGGCCGGATTCGTTCTCGGGGCCTACTACCTGATTCAGTACCTGGCATCCAATATCGTCGTGCCGGGGTTCGCGTCCACGATCATTGCCATTCTGCTCCTGGGCGGGGCGCAACTGCTGGCCTTGGGTGTCATTGGAGAGTATCTGGGCCGACTGCACCTGAACATCAATCGCAAGCCCCAGTTCGTGGTTCGGCAGGTGGACCGAGATGCGGATGCCGCATCGATGTCCACCAGCGAAAGCACTTGACGACTGGCGTGCAGCAGATTCGTCCAACGGGGCCGTTCAGGGCGTCTGGGCGACGTGGTTGTTGCGGAAATTGTGCGGAGTTGGTGCGGCCGGCGCATCAGGGACGGTGCCGCACCTCTGACATGGGCTTCTGAAGCGATTCTGGTCAACGCTGGCGGGGCGGATGTATCGGGCTTGCGGATTCGAGCGAAATGCCGGAAGGATCCCGGAACCACGGGCATCGGTCTCTGCTGCAGATTCGACCGGCATATCGCGATCACGGTGGGCCGGCCGTATGCAAAGGCGATGGCGTCGTCGCGACGGATGGCGACCTGCAGCATGATCCGACGGACCTGCCGCAACGGTACGAATTGCTGTCGCAGGATCAGGCAAACGCCTATGTGCGACGACCGGGCCGGACGAGAAGCTTGCTTGCCCTCGCGTTGATGGTGGCATTCCGCTGGTGTCTCCTGTTCAGTTCCATCTCGGATTGGCGGTTCGAGCCGACGGCCATTCCTGTGAGCGGGGGTAGCCGGTTTCCGACGATGTCCGCCAGATCGGGTTGATGGGCGAAGCCGGGTCTTCGGTCCGCAGGCCGACTGCGGGCAGAATGGCAGGTTTCCGCCACCTGTGGTTTTCCATCCGCGCATCACAATATTGCACCGGATACGCATGTTCCGACGAAAACGCGTATCGGCTGCGCGACGACGATCTCGCTGGGATCGACGTGTCGGTGCAGGGCTGTGACCCGGAGGCAATTTGCGATTGCTTGGCATTTCGCCATGAGGAGTTGTTGTTCATGCCTGACTGTGGAAGAAGCGATGGCAGAGACGGGCTCGGTGTTGCGCGCTTGAGGCTGCCGTGAGCGAGCGTATGGCAGAAGGTGATTCCGTTGTGTCCGGTCGTATGCATTCGCCGTCGCTGCAACTCGCCTGGACCCGCGTCCCTTGGGATTCCGCGGCTTGCGGATTTCCTGTCGTGAGCCTGGACAGGATTTCGCTCCAGGGTAGAGACCCTGAGGACGACTTCCGGGCTTTCGAAGGCGAGCGGGACCGGCTGGGCGTCGGTCTTGTCAGTTGCAGGCTGGCCCATACCCAAATGGCCGAGTCCATGTTCCTGGAGAGTCGAGACTTCAGGTTTATCGAGATGCTGTATCGGCCGGAGCTGGCGTTGACGTCCGGGCAGTCCGGGTTACAGGACCCGTCGCTGACCGTATCCTTCGCTAGTGCCGCGGACGTTCCCGAACTGACCGAGATCGCCGGCTCTGCATTTCGGAACGAGCGATTCCGACTTGACCACCGACTCGATCCAAAGGTCAACGATCGCCGCTACCAGGCCTGGGTTGCCAGCAGCCTCACTGATCCGGTTCAGAGACTCCGGGTGATTCGCGATGGCGGACGTATCGTTGCTTTTTTCATCACCGAACTATTGCCAGACGGAACCTGCCACTGGCACCTGAACGCGATCGCCAACGATCTGCAAGGCCGTGGCTACGGACGGCGCGTCTGGCACACCATGATTCGGCAAGCGGCGCAGGAGGGTGCCCAGCGGGTGCGCAGTAGCATCGTGGCGGGCAACGTTCGGGTCGTCAACCTTTATGCGCGGCTGGGGTTCAGGTTTCAATCGCCTTGCATGACGTTTCACTGGGTCCGTGTTCCATGAATGCCCACCACCCGATGATCCAGTTTGCGCGATACGCCGTGGTAGGCCTCGCCTCCAATGCGGTCCTCTTCCTGGCTTATCTGGCAGTGACCTGGCTAGGGATGGGACCGAAGCTTGCCATGACGCTCCTGTATGCGATCGGAGTCATGCAGACTTTCCTGTTCAACAAGCAATGGACCTTCGGTCATCGGGCGTCGCACCGCACGGCATTCCTGCGGTATTGTCTTGCGTACGGCATGGGGTATGCCGTCAACTTCCTTGCAATGGTATTGTTTGTCGATCGATGGGGGTATCCGCACCAAGTCGTGCAGGGGGTGATGGTGTTGGTCCTGGCCATCCTGCTCTTCTTGTTGCAGAAGTTCTGGGTTTTCCGTCCAATGGCTGCGTCGGGTTGATTCGCGGAGGTGGTTTCATGCAGATTCCTTTCAACAAACCCTACATGACAGGCAAGGAACTCTGGAAGCAGAACCTGGGAACCCTGCAGAGAGGATCGCTGGTTTTTGCCGACGGAAAGCTCTACGTGGGCACGCAGAACGGCAAGTTTTTCAGCTACACCGTCGCGATCCTCTTTATATGTGATACCCATCCAGT
>JBFIDI010000231.1:0-8976 GCA_041581405.1 Burkholderiaceae bacterium | reverse complement strand
TCCCAACGCGCCTTCCAGTTCCGGGAACGCCTGTCCGAGGCCATGCTCGAGCGCCAGCTCAACCGCACGACGCTGGCCGAACGCAGCGGCGTGGACCGCTCGACGGTGTCGCAGCTGCTCGGCGAACACCAGGTGCGGCTGCCGTCCGGCCATGTCGTGGCCGAACTCGCAACCGCGCTGGGGGTGACGACCGACTGGTTGCTGGGCCTGACCAGCAATACCTTGTCGCCCGGCGAGATCCTGCGCGAGTCGCTGGAGGTGGCCCAGGCCAGCGCGGCGCCGGCGGACACCAACATCGAGCGCTGGCTGCAGGAATCGGCCGGCGCCAATATCCGAAGCGCGCCGACCACCTTGCCCGAGTTCATGAAGACCCAGGCGGTGATGGAGCTGGAATACGCGTCCTACGTCGGCAAGTCACCCGAGCAGGCCAAGGCCAGCAACGAGACACGGCTGACGCTGAACCGCGGCACCGGCATGGACCACGAGCTGGCCGTGCCCCGGCAACGCATGGAGGAATTCGCCCAGCGCCATGGCATCTGGTCGGCGCTGTCGCCGGCGCAGGTGCGCGAACAGCTGATCCTGATGGCCGACCTGTGCGAGGAGCTTTATCCGAGCACCCGGCTGCACCTGTACGACCTGGCGCAGCAGTTCAGCGCCCCGGTCACGGTGTTCGGACAACGCCGCGCGGTGATCTACATCGGCAGCGCGTATTTCGTGTTCAACACCCGCGAACATGTCGAGACGCTGACGCGCCACTTCGACCAGCTGGTGCGCAACGCCAGCGTGCTGAGCCACGAGAGCGCGCACTGGTTGCGCGCGCTGGCCGACACCGTCACCGGATGAGCCCGGCGCCGGCCGTCAGGGCGCGACCACCCGCAGCACGTCCTCGCCGTAGGCCTCGAGCTTGCGCGCGCCGATGCCGCTGATGCCTTGCAGGTCTTCCAGCGACTCCGGCGCGCGTTGCGCGATCGCAGCCAGCGTTGCGTCGTGGAAGATCACGTAGGCTGGCAGGTTGTGCGACTTGGCCACCTCGGCGCGCCATTCGCGCAAGGCCTCGTAACGTCGCTGCGCCGAGGTGTCGAGCTCGACCGGCGCCTTGGCCGCGGCACTGCGACTGCCGCTGCCACCACTGCGGCGCCGGCTCCGGTCCGCCGGCTGCGTGGTGGATACCCGCAGCAGCACCGGCACCTCGCCCTTGAGCACGGCGCGTGAGGCTTCGGTCAGGGCCAGCGTATTGAAGGCCTCGGTATCCACCTGCACCGCGTTGATCGCGATCAGCTGGCGCAATACGCCGCGCAGCTGCTGCTCGCTGAACTCGGCGCCGATGCCGAAGGTGCTCAGTTCGGCATGGCCGTGCTGCGCGACCTTCTCGGTCTTCTTGCCGCGCACGATGTCCATGATGTGGCCGGCCCCGAAGGTGATGCCGCTGGCCTGCTGCACGCGGTAGATGGTGCTGAGCAACTTGCGCGCCGCATCGGTGCCGTCCCAGACCTCGGCCGGCGACAGGCAGTTGTCGCAGTTGCCGCAACGCAAGCGCGGCACGCGAAGCGTGTCGCCCGCCGCAGCGGCATCCGCGGCATCGGCCGGCGCATAGGTCTCGCCGAAATACTTGAGCAAGCGCACCCGCCGGCAGTCGATGGCCTCGGCCAGCCCCAGCAGCGCATCGAGCTTGCCGCGCTGCACCTGCTTGAACTCCTCGCCGGCCGGGCTCTCGTCGATCATGCGGCGCTGGTTGACGACGTCCTGCAGGCCGTAGGCCATCCAGGCATTGGCGGGCAGCCCGTCGCGCCCGGCGCGGCCGGTCTCCTGGTAATAAGCCTCGATGTTCTTGGGCATGTCCAGGTGGGCGACGAAACGCACGTCGGGCTTGTCGATGCCCATGCCGAACGCGATCGTGGCCACCATCACCACCCCCTCCTCGCGCAGGAAGCGGTCCTGGTGTTTCTGGCGCAGTTTGGCGTCGAGACCGGCGTGGTAGGGCAAGGCGTTGATGCCCTGGTCGGCCAGCGTCTGGGCGATCTCCTCGACCCGCTTGCGCGACTGGCAATACACGACACCGGCGTCCCCCGCATGCTCACCCTGGATGAAACGCAGCAGCTGCGACGTCGGATCCTTCTTCTCGATGATGGTGTAGCGGATGTTGGGCCGGTCGAAACTGCTGACGAAGGCCCGGGCCTGCTGCAGCTGCAGCCGCTCCAGGATGTCTTCGCGCGTCAGTGCGTCGGCCGTGGCGGTCAGCGCGATGCGTGGCACCTCGGCGAAACGCTCGTGCAGCACCGTCAGCGCCCGGTACTCCGGCCGGAAATCGTGGCCCCACTGGCTGACGCAATGCGCCTCGTCGATCGCGAACAGGCTCAGCAGGCCGCGTTCGCGCAAGGCATCGAGCTGGGCCAGGAAACGCGGCGTCGTGACCCGTTCGGGCGCCACGTAGACCAGCGTGATCTCGCCGCGCAACATGCGGCGCTCGACCTGCGCGGCCTCGTCGCCGCTGAGCGTGGAGTTGAGAAACGCCGCGTCCACACCGGCCTCGTGCAGCGCACCGACCTGGTCGTGCATCAGCGCGATCAGCGGCGAGACCACGATGGTCGTGCCATGGCCGGCGCGCTGGCGCACGATCGCCGGGATCTGGTAACACAGCGACTTGCCGCCGCCGGTGGGCATCAGCACCAGCGCGTCGCCGCCGGCGCAGACCTGCTCGACCACCGCCTGCTGCGGCCCGCGGAACTGCTCGTAGCCGAAGACCTCGTGCAGGATGGCGCGCGGATCGACGTCCGTACGCGCGGCGCTTGCCAATACCGTGTTCAAGAAAAAATCACTCCCATCGGCCTATTGTCCATGGCAATCTCCCCATGGCCGGCCGGACGCATCCCCCTTTTCTACAATGCCGTGGACATGAACACCCGACCCTACACCCGAGGCCAGGCCCTGCCTGCCATTCTTGCCAGCCGCATCGCCATCCTCGACGGCGCCATGGGCACGATGATCCAGCGCCTCAAGCTCGGCGAGGCGCAATACCGCGGCGAACGTTTCAAGGACTTCCACAAGGACGTCAAGGGCAACAACGAATTGCTCAGCCTGACCCGGCCCGACGTGATCCAGGATATCCACGCCAAATACCTGGCCGCGGGCGCCGACATGGTCGAGACCAATACCTTCGGCGCCACTACGGTAGCCCAGGCCGACTACGACATGGCCGAGCTGGCGCGCGAGATGAACCTGCAGTCCGCCCGCATCGCGCGCGCCGCCTGCGACCAGTTCAGCACCCCGGACAAGCCGCGCTTTGTCGTCGGCGCCCTCGGCCCCACGCCCAAGACCGCCAGCATCAGCCCGGACGTCAACGACCCCGGTGCACGCAACGTCGACTTCGAACAGCTGCGCGCGGCCTATTTCGCGCAGACCCAGGCACTGATCGAAGGTGGCGCCGACGTGTTGATGGTCGAGACCATCTTCGACACGCTCAACGCCAAGGCCGCGCTGTTCGCGATCGACGAGGTGTTCGAAGCCACCGGCGAACGCCTGCCGCTGATCATCAGCGGCACCGTCACCGACGCGTCCGGTCGTATCCTCAGCGGCCAGACCGTGACCGCGTTCTGGTACAGCGTGCGCCACGCCCAGCCGCTGGCGATCGGCCTGAACTGCGCGCTCGGCGCGGCGTTGATGCGGCCCTACATCCAGGAACTGAACCGGGTCGCACCCGACACCTACATCAGCTGTTATCCGAACGCGGGCCTGCCCAATCCGATGTCGGACACCGGGTTCGACGAGACGCCGGAGGTCACATCGCGCCTGCTAAAGGAGTTTGCCGAACAGGGGCTGGTGAACATCGTCGGCGGCTGCTGCGGCACCACGCCGGAGCATATCGGGGCGATCGGAGAAGCGGTCGGGCCGCTCGGCACCCGGCTACTGGGGCGGCCGGGGGTATTCGGGCGCGCGGCTTGAGAGGCGCAGACCTGTTCGCATGAAGGTGACCCGCGCAATCGCGTGAAGTCTGGGCGGTCGGCAAATATCTCCATGACCGCCCGCATCGTCCCGGACGCCGGGTCCAGCACCCCCCGGACACAAGGCGTTCATCCCGGCACTGCGGCCACCATTCGACCCGTCGCCGATTGACAGCGGACTGTTACGGACATGGCCGACCGAGGCCAACCGGAAATGCGGACGACAGGACGCCCTCCCGTCCATGTTGCCCCACTCCGATCAATTTGTGATCATGGACCTGTGGCACGAGGCGACGCCGACGAAAACTCCGGCAAACGTCAGCCCCATTCCTTTGCACAGGCAAGGCGGAACTGCGTCAGGCCGGCATGGCCGGCAGCAAATGCCGGCCCACCAGCAAATGGAATAGTGCGTCAGGCACTTCCAGTTCGAGGCCCAGGAGCACGGCCGACAGCGTCTTGCCGTATTGGTCCAGCCGCAGGCTGCGCGACACGCCGCCGGCCAGCGCCTGCTCCAACACAAAGTTCATCGCATGCAGTTGGTCGGCTTCGTGTCGCACCACCTTACCCTGCACGACGCCTCCAACGGCGTGCGCGACACGTACTGCGGTCAACTGCTCCTTGAGGCACGGATACAGCTGCGGCTCGTATGCGAAGACGCCGATACTCGATGTGTTTCCCTTGTCGCCCGCCCGGGTATGGGCGACATGTCGAAGCAGGACTTTCACGATCAGCTCTCCAGGAAATCGGTTTCAGGATTGACACTGTCACGCGGGATCAGTGCCGAGTAAATCCCGATCACTTCGCGTACACGGTCGTAGGTCGCCATCCGCTTGCCCGAATAACCCACGCCGCTGACGGCCATGCCATCGATCTCGCGCCCGACTTTTTCAGCCTCAGCCCTGGACTCGGTGCGGGCCGCCGCACGCACCGCCACCTCAAGCACCTCACCCGCCGCGCCAGGCGCTGCAGCGGTGGCAGGCCCGTGAATGGCATTGACACCGAGCAGATCGACGGTGCTGTCCGACGCCACCAGCCTCACCGTCTCGAACCGCCGAAGCAGGATCTTGCGCGCCAGCTCGGCCCGCTGCAGACAGCCTGGCCCGGCAAAGACAAGCATGTCTTCACCCATGAAACCCTCTTCGATACCGATGGACACCTTCAGCGTATCAGTGCGCGGTGTTCCCGTGATGCCGGACACATGCACACGGTCAGCGGCTTCCTGCACCAGTACGGCGGCTGTGAAGTCAACCACCACGTCGGGCGTGATGTAGCGGCGCGGGTCGTGTACCTCGTAGAACATCTGCTCCTTGACGGTGCGCACCGTCACCTCGCCGCCGCTGCCCGCCACCTTGGTGATGACGGCAGAGCCGTCAGGGAACACCTCCGCAATCGGGTACGCAAGGTCATACGGGTCGGCCACGTCCTTGAAGCCCGGGTCAGCGTAGTAACCACCCGTCACCTGGGCACCACACTCCAGGAGGTGTCCGATCCCCGAACCCGCGCCCACCAGCGTTGCGTCCAGGCAATCCCAGCCGAACGCATGGATCATGGGTGCGAGAAATAGGGAAGGATCGGCCACGCGTCCGGTGATGACGATCTGCGCACCGGCAGCCAGGGCCGCCACGAGGGGCTCCGCGCCCAGGTAAGCGTCTGCGCCCACCAGGGTTCTGCCATGCTCGCTCAACGACTTTCCTGTCTCCAGCACCACGGGGTCGGCGCTACTGATGTGCATGTACACATCGGAGCCCGTGACGGCAGCCACCTTCACGCCCGCATAACCCAGCTCGCGCAACAGGACCACGACGAATTCCGCCGCGCCCAGCGGGTTGATCCAGCCCTGGTTCGACACAATACGCGTCCCGCGCGCCATGCACCTGGGCAACACCGCGCGCATCCTTTCCTCCAGGTACGGATCAAAACCCTTGAAGGAAGCGTCCTTGCGTTTGCGCACGTGTGCGGTGGACAAAGTCGCCTCGCCAATGGCTTCAAAGCACAGGTAGTCGAGATCGCCCTCGTTCACGTGCTTCTCCAGCGGGTCGATGCGGTCGCCCCACCAGGCCGAGCCCGTGCCGATCCTGATGCTGGCGGGTCGATTCACTGTGCTCAATTGCTCACCGTCATCTTGGCGAGGATGGCACGCGCGGCCTCGGTTTCCTTGTTGAGGAATGCACGCGTCTCGGCCGGCGTCGCCCCGGCAGGAGCGACGCCCATGCCCTGCATCTTTTCGCGCGCCTCAGGCCGGCGCAACGCGATGGCGATCTCGCTGGCCATGCGCTCCTGGATCGCGTCGGGCACACCCGCTGGCGCAAGCAGGCCCATCCAGCCGTAGGTCACCAGGTCGGGAAACCCCTGCTCAATCACGGTCGGCACCGTGGGCAGCAGCGGCGAGCGCTCGCTGCCCGTCACCACCAGGGCCTTCAGCTTGCCGGCGCTCACCTGCGCCAGGGCAAAGGGCGTGCCGAAGAAGCCAAAGGCAATGCGGCCCTCCGCCAGGTCAACCAGCCGTGGTGCATCGCCTGCGTAGGCGGCGTGCGTCATCTTGACGCCGGTTCGCTGGGCCACCATCTCCCCGGCCACATGTGAGTGCGAATTGTGCCCCGCGCTGCCAAAGGCAACGGCACCGTCTCCGCGTTTGGCGCTGTCTGCCACGAAATCCCGGAACGAGTTCCACGGCTGCGTCGCACCTGTTGCCAGAACGATCGGGTACTTGACCAGTACGGATACGCCAGTCAGTCTGGCCGGATCGAATGCCAAGCGCGTTTCTGTCAAGGGGCCGAAGGTGAAGCTGTTGAGCACCGCAACAAAGGTGTAGCCGTCCGGCGCTGAATTTGCGGCAACAGCAGTGCCGATGGCACCACTTGCCCCCGCACGGTTCTCGATGACGATGGGCTGCCCCCAGCGTGACGCGATGTCCTGCATGATGATGCGCACGACGCTGTCGGTGCTGCCGCCTGCCGGGTAAGGCACGATGACCCGGACCGGCTTGGATGGGTAGGCATCTGCAGCGAATGCGCTGGGCGCAAAGGCGCCCATCAGGCAGGCGATCAGCATGAGTCTGCGGGATTGGATCGACATGGTGTGTTCTCCTGGATTGTTCAGTACAGTGTAGAAGTCCAAAGTTTCAACTTTGTCCGAAATCAATTCCGGATAGGAATACCGCAACCCGTCTGAAAGTGTTGGCCAAATGAACCTGCATGACATCAAGCTTTTCGAGGTCGTTCTGCGCACGGGGAACATGCAACGCGCCGCACTGAAACTGGGCATCACCCAGTCGGCCGTCAGCAAAGTCATCAGCAAGCTGGAGAAGAACTACGAGCTGCAGCTACTCGAACGCGCGCCACGGGGCGTGGTCGCAACTGTGGCAGGCCAGGCCCTGCGCGAGCGGTTTGCCAGGGTGGGCATGGCCATGGACGACCTGGACCGGGCCGCCAATAACATCCGGTCGGCACGCTCCGGCGTTGTACGTATTGGTGTCATTCCTTCCACCATTCAGGGCCCACTTGCGGCAACGCTAGAGCAGATCCTGCAGCAGCAACCCAGAATACGGTTCAAGGTCAACGTGCAGATCAGCGACATCCTGCTGGAGCAGCTCGAGGCGGCCGAACTGGATCTGGCCATAGCGGCCGCTCCCCTGCACGGACCGGAAACACTGGTGCACGACGTGTTGATCGGCGGGCAGATGGCCATCGTCGCCCGGCGCGACCACCCGCTCCTGGGCAAGCCGGCGCAACCCTCGGCGCTGGCGCACGAGCGCTGGCTGCTGCCGGGCCCCAACATCGGAATCCGCCAGATGGTGGAGCAGATGTACAAGACACATGGCCTTGGCAAACCAGATGTGGCCGTGGAAATCGACTCGACGCCGGCCTCGTTCCTGCCCACCATTGCGCGCACCCAGTTGCTCACCGTCATGCGCCCGCAAACGCTGGCGGACAGCGGCAACACGGCGCTGGCCACGTGGCCCCTGGACCTGCCCAACAATCGCACCACCCTCGGCTTGTTCCGGCGCCGCACCAGCTATCTGTCGCCAGCCGTGCGACAGTGCCGGGATGCACTTCTCACGTGTTATTCCCGCGCGTAGGAGCTGCCTGGAAGGCTCCGATGCATTTTTCGCGCGCGGTGTGGCACTGGCGGCGAGCGCCACGCGCAAGCCATGTGCGGCCCGAACTTTGGCCGGGGCTAAAATGCCCCTTCGCCCAAGGAGCGTTGCAGCGAGGTCATGGTCCCTGACAGTAGACCAGCCTCGTCAGGCTTGGGTGCAACAACGGCGCTCACTCCATGTATTCCTGCAATGACCTGGACCCAGGTTATTGGCACCGACCCAGAGAGTGAGCCGCCATGACGACGACCCCCACCGACACCATCCCCGCCTCCGCGCCAGAGCCGATGCGTCTCTCCGGCCTGGAGCCGGTCGAGATCAACGCCGACTCGCTGTTCGTCAACATCGGCGAACGCACCAACATCACCGGCTCCAAGGCATTTGCCCGGATGATCCTGAACGGTGATTTCGAGCAGGCACTCGCCGTGGCGCGCCAGCAGGTCGAGAACGGCGCGCAGATCATCGACATCAACATGGACGAGGCCATGCTCGACAGCCAGGCCGCGATGGTGCGTTTCCTGAACCTGATCGCCAGCGAGCCCGACATCTCGCGCGTGCCGATCATGATCGACTCGTCCAAGTGGAGCGTGATCGAGGCCGGCCTGCGTTGCGTGCAGGGCAAGGCCATCGTGAACTCGATCAGCATGAAGGAAGGTGAAGACGCCTTCAAGCAGCAGGCCAAGCTGCTGCGCCGGTATGGCGCCGCGGCGGTCGTGATGGCCTTCGATGAAAAGGGCCAGGCCGACACCTACCAGCGCAAGATCGAGATCAGCCAGCGCGCCTACGACATCCTGGTGAACGAGGTGGGGTTCCCGCCCGAGGACATCATCTTCGACCCGAACATCTTCGCCATCGCCACCGGCATCGAGGAGCACAACAACTACGCGGTCGACTTCATCGAGGCCACGCGCTGGATCAAGGCCAACCTGCCCGGCGCCAAGG
>JBFIDI010000230.1:0-8990 GCA_041581405.1 Burkholderiaceae bacterium | reverse complement strand
GCTGTTGCCGGGCATGCTCGACGCGCTGGTCGCCCTGGATGCGGATCGTTGCACGGCCATGCCGCATGGCCTGCTCGAGCGCCAGTGGAACGGCCTGGCGGAGCTGCTGGCACAGGCGGCGGTCGACGTCCTGTCCGGTCGTGGCGACGAGCGGCGCACGGCATTGCAGGCCGACGACGCGCCGCTGCGGCGCCTGGCCGACGCGCAGGCCTGGTTGCACGATGCGATGCAGCGCCATGACCTGCCCGACGTGCACGCGCTGGCCGCGTACATGGGCCTGTCGCTGCGCTCGTTGCAGGAGCTGGTGCGCCGGCAGCGGGGCATGACGGCCTACCAGTTCATCGAACAGGTACGGCTGCTGCGCGCGCGCCACCTGCTGCGCAGTTCGCCGGTGCGTGTCAGCGAGGTGGCGCTGATGTGCGGCTTCGGCCATTTCGGTCGCTTCGCCGCCAAATATGCGGCAGCCTTCGGCATCGCCCCCGGACAGGACCGGCGCGGCCACTGACACGCAGCCCGGCTAGGGCCGGCGCAGCACCATCTCGTCGCCGGTCAGCGTGATCTGGAACTTCGACAGGAAACTCTGGCCCAGCAAGGCCTGGTCGCGGGAGATGCCGTTCATGCCGACCGCCACCTTGACGCCGGACACGCTCGCGGGCCCCAGCGACACCGGCACGTCGGACACGATGCGGCCCTCGATGACGCCGTTGGCGGTGTGAAACCGTGTCGGCGTCCCGCCCTGGATGCCGGCGTGGTCGGCAAAGGCCTGGCTGACGGTGACGTAGCTGGCGCCGGTGTCCACCAGAAACACCACCGGCTGGCCGCCGATGGAGCCGGGCGCATAGAAGTGGCCGTCGCGGGCGCGCGGAATCGTCATCTCGCCGGCCATCGAGACCGTGATCTGCCGGGGCTGCATCACCAGCTTGATGCCGCCATAGACCGCCGCCATGATGACGAGCCAGAACACGACGATGGCCAGCGGGCCCCACTTCAGGCCGGGCGTGAGGCCTTGTTCCGCGGCCGTCGGGGCCGCCGAGCGGTCGACGGCGCGGCCGAAACGGGTCGGCCGCGGCGCGTCGGCGCCGTCGCGCTTGCGCTGCGCATCCTTCCACCAGTCGCGATCCTCGACGCCCATGCTGCTCCTTCGATTCGATCGCCCCACTGTAGTGCAAGCCGGCAAAGCCCTGCAGGCCAGGGTCTTGCCGGCGTGCGCCGTCCCGCGGCCGGACGGTCAGCCCAGGAACCGCGGCAAGGTCAGCGTGATGACCGGGAACGCGATCAGCAGCGCCAGCCGCACCACGTCAGCGACGACGAAGGGCATGACGCCGCCGAACAGCGTGCGCATCGGCACGTCCGGCAGCAGGCTCTTGAGCACCATCACGTTCAGGCCCACCGGAGGCGTGATGAAGCTGATCTCGGTCACGACGACGACGATGATGCCGAACCAGATCAGGTCGAAACCCAGGCCCTGCACCAGCGGGTAGAACACCGGCACCGTCAGCAGCACCATCGACATGCTCTCGAGCACGCAGCCCAGCAACACGTAGATGACACAGATCGCGACGATGACCAGGATCGGATGGATGGAGAACTGCTGGACCATGTCCTGCAGGTCGCCGGGCAACGAGGTGAAGTTGATGAAGTTGGCGAACATCAGCGCGCCGATCAGCACCATGAACAACATGCCGGTGGTACGCGCCGATTCGACCAGCACCTCGGACAGGATGGCCCAGCTCAGGCGCTTGCGCGCCCATGCGAACACGAAGGCACCGCAGGCGCCGATGCCGGCCGCCTCGGTGGCCGGGAACACGCCGCCGTAGATACCGCCCATGACGATGGCGAACAGCAGCAACACGCCCCAGACCTCGCGCAATGCCTGCAGGCGCTGCGCCCAGTCCATGCGCGCGCCACGCGGCCCGGCGTCGGGCCGGCGCCAGATCGTCCAGCGCACGGCCAGCAGGTACAGGCCGATCGCGAGCAGTCCCGGCAGGATGCCGGCGGCGAACATCTTGCCGATGCTTTGTTGCGTCAGGATCGCATAGACGACCATCACGACCGAGGGCGGGATCAGGATGCCCAGGGTGCCGCCCGCGGCGATCGAGCCCGAGGCCAGGGCCTTGTCGTAACCCAGCTCGCGCATCTCGGGATAGGCGACCTTGGACATGGTGGCCGTCGTGGCCAGGCTGGAGCCGCAGACCGCGCCGAAGCCGCCACAGGCGACGATGGTCGACATGGCCAGGCCGCCCTTGCGATGGCCGAGGAAGGCATACGCGGCGGCATACAGTTCGCGCGACAGCCGCGATTGCGTGATCAGGTTGCCCATCAGGATGAACAGCGGCACCACCGACAACAGATACTGGAAGCCGCTTTCCTGCACCACCGAACCCACCAGGGTGTAGGCCGAGGGCCAGTTGCGGATCCAGGCCAGGCCCAGCACGCCGATCAGGGCCATCGCAAATGCCACCGGCACCTGCATCAGCACCAGCAGCAGCATGGCAGCGAAACCGATGAGGGCTTCGGTCATGGCGCGGTGTCCCGTCCGGAGATCAGCAGCCAGGACTGCCAGGCGTGGATCAGCGCATTGATCAGCAACATGCCGCTCATGAAGAAGATGACCGGTGCCAGCGGCAGGCCCAGCATCGTGGTCTGGTCGCCGAAGTCCAGCGCCGACGCGGCCTGGCTCCAGGTGGCCACGGACAGCAGCAGGCTGATGCCGGTGGCCAGCAGCTGGCTGACGATCTTCTGCACCCGCTGCACCGGTGCGCTCATGCGCGTGGTCAGCAGGTCGACCGTGACATGTTCGTGAGCCAGCGTCGCCAGCGCGATGCCGGCGAAGATGACCCCCACCATCAGCATTTCGGTGATCTCGACCGCGCCGATGATGGAGTAGTTCAGCACGTAGCGGCCGGCCACGTCGGCCAGCGTGAGCAGTGCCAGCGCGACCAGGCACAGGCTGGCCAGGCGCCGCAGCGCGCCCAGCGCGGTGCGGGTGAGGATGTTCGGCATCGTGCCAGGATCGCTTTGCGTGTCAGCGCCGCGGCGTCACTTGCCGGCTTCGAGCTTCTTGAGCTCGTCGCGGTACGCCTGCAGCACCTTGGGCCCGTCGATACCCTTGGCCTTGGCTTCGTCCAGCCAGGCCTTCTCGAACGGTGCTGTGCGGGCCTTGACGTCGGCCACCAGCTTGTCGCTGGCCATGTGGATGTTGACCTTCTGGGCCTTGAGCGCGTTCATGGCCGCCGTGTCGGCATCGCCCCAGGCCGTGCCGCCCATGCGTGCGATGTGTTCACCCGAGAGCTTCATGATGGCGGCCTGGTCGGCTGCCGACAACTTGGCGAAGGCCTGCTCGTTCATGATGATGCCGTGCGTGTCGGCATACAGGCCACCGGGGAAGATGGTGGCGTTCTTGACCACGCTGACGAGGCGGAACGAGTCGACCGACTCGGGCGGGAAGAACACGCCGTCGACGACACCCGTGCTCATCAGCTCGTACGACTCGGGTGCGGGCTTGACGACGGCATTGACGTTGAGCACCTTGGCCACGTCGGCCTGCATGCCGCCGCCGATGCGCAGCTTCAGGCCGTCGAAGTCCTCGATCTTCTCGACCTTGCGATCGGTGGTGTAGACACCGCCCGGGCCGTGGCCGTAGATGCCCAGCAGCTTGACGCCGCGGAACAGGTTCGCGTCCTTGAGGTACTTGTCGTAGATGCGCCAGGAGGCCACCGAGGTCGACAGCGCCGTATTGCCCGAGAACGGCAGCATCGAGAACTTCAGCAGGTCGAAACGGCCGGGGTAGTACGAGTTGGAGATGAACGCGAAATCGACGGCGCCGTTGCGCACCGCGTCGTAGTGGCCGGGCGGATTGGCCACCGGCTTGGGCAGGAAGTTGATCTTCACGCGGCCTTCGGTGGCCTGCTCGACCTCCTTGGCCCAGGGCATCATGAACTTGGACACCAGGATGTGCGAATGCGGAATCCATGCCGAGAACGTGAGTTCGGTCGTCTTCTGCGCTGCTGCGGGCATGCTGGTGAGCAGGGCGGTGCTCACGCAGGCGCCGAGCAGGGTGGGGGTCCATTTGATCTTCATGGCAAGGTTCCTTTCAGTGAACGGGTGGGACGTGGTGAAACGGGGTAAGCAAGGATCCGGCCAGCGCGTTGTCCAGCAACTGCTCGAGCGAGCCGTCATGGGCAAAACCCAGCGTATGCGCGGTCGTCGTCGACAAGGGGGGCCATTGCGCAAACTGCGCCTGCATCGCGGGTTGCGGCTGGTAGTCGACGAGCGTGTGTGGTTCGCGGCCCAGCCGCTGCGCGATCGCATCGATCACCTGCCCGGTCGTGGCGCGCAGCGCGGGCAGGTTCCACGCGCGTGTGGCCGGCAAGGCGTCGGCGGGCAGTTCGGCCGCGTGCAGCAGATGCCGCACGCAGGCGGGCAGCGACAGGAACCACAGGCTGGCGTCCGGTCCGACCGGACTGACGAAGCGCCGGCCCTGGGCGGTTTCCCGGATCAGGTCGCTGGCGAACGACGATGCGGCCGCGCCACGGGGTGCGGGTCGCGCCACGATGCTGGGCAGGCGCACCGAACGCGCATCGATCCAGCCACGCCGGCTGTAGTCGGCCAGCAGGATTTCCATCATCAGTTTCTGGCTGCCGTAACTCAGGCGCGGTATCGGCAACGTCGCGTCGTCGATCACGGACGGCATCGGCGGGCCATAGACGCCACAGGAACTGGCAAATACCAGCACCGGGTGATGATGTTGCCGGCGCAGGCCTTCGAACAAGGCCATGGCCGCGTCGACGTTCACGGCCAGGCCGAGTGCAAAGTCGTCCTCCGCGAGCCGGCTGGTGATGCCGGCGAGATGGAACACGCGGCTGGGCGTCTGCGCCAGCGCGCGCGCCATCGTGTCCGCGTCGCGCAGGTCGCCGACGACCTGATGCAGCCGCGCGCGCATCGGCTCGGGAAGGTTCTGGCGCAGCGCCTCACCGTCCTCGCTCGTCTGCTGGTCGACCAGGGTCAGCGACGCCAGCAGGCCGGCGGCGAGTTGCGCGCACAGGGCTTGGGCGAGGGCGTGGCCGACGTAACCGTTGGCACCGGTCACCAATACGTGGTGTGTCATGCGAGCAGTCCCCGTTCGCGCAGCGGCCGGCACCATGGCAGGCCTTCGCCGGCCGTGGTGCGCGGCGTGTATTCGCACGACAGCCAGCTGTCGTAGCCGTGCGCCGGCAAGGCGGCGACCGCGTCCAGCCAGCCGTCGGCCGCGAGGTCGGGCTCGCAGCGCACCGGCGCGCCGGCAATCTGCACGTGGCCGATCCACGGCGCCGCGTCGCGCACGGCCTGCAGCAGGTCGAGCGATTCCCGCGCACAGTGGTAGTAGTCGAACTGCAGCCGCAAGCGGGGCGAGCCGAAGTGCTGCAGGATGGGCACGGCCTCGTCGGGCCGGTGGTAGAAATAGTCGGGCGCATCGACGCGGTTGAGCGGCTCGAGCGTCAGCGTCAGGTCGTCCTGTTCGGCCAGCGCCAGGGCGTGCTCCAGGTTCTGCAGCAGCGTGCGCCGGCTGTCGGCCGCATCGAGCGATGCGGTCGCACCGGCCATGCAATGCACGCGGCGGCAGCCGGTGGCCTCGGCCACGGCGCGCGCGCGGTCGAATGCATCGCGGAACTGCGCCTGCGCACCGGGAACGGCCGCCAGGCCCAGTCGCCCGGCCTCGGGCGCGATCGGCGTGTTGAACAGCGCCAGCGTCAATCCGTGTTCGCGCAGCTGGCCCGCATACCAGGCCGGCGCGTGGTCGTAGGGCAGCAGGATCTCGACCGCGTCGAAACCATCGTGGCGCGCGGCGGCAAATCGCTGTTCCCACGGCAGCTGCGGGTACAACCAGCTGAGATTGGCGGCAAGTCGCATCGTGTCGGTGTCCTCAGCCGCGGACCTGTTGCAGGAAGTCGGCCCGGCGCTCGGGTTGCACGACGCTGACGATGGCGGACAGTTCCGCCTCGGCCAGTCCCATCGCCGCCGCCACGCGCAGCATCTGCTGCACGCTGGCGGTCACCGGCATCGGGGCGCCGCTTTTCTGGGCGTTGATCATCACGGTGTCGATGTCCTTGAGCATCGTGGACACGGCGCCGATGGACTGGGCCTGCACGTCGATCATGCGCGGCGCAAACACCTGCAGCGGCTTGGAGTCGGCCCAGCCGCCGGCGAGCGCCGGCGCGAGCTGGTGCAGGTCGATGCCGTTGCGCGCGGCAAAACCGATGGCCTCCGCGATGGCACTGATCGTGGTCGCAACGATGGTCTGGTTGCACAGCTTGGTGGCCTGGCCGGCGCCCGATGCACCCATGTGGGTCACGTTGCCGGCATACGCCTGCATCGCCTCGCGGGCCTGTGGCAGGTGGGTGGCCGCGCCACCGGTCATGATGGCCAGCGTGCCGGCCTCGACACCGCCGATGCCGCCCGACACCGGCGCGTCGATCCAGTCGGCGCCGCAGGCCTCGTGCAGCCGGCGCGCCAGTTCGCGCGTGGCTGCCGGGTCGATGCTGGAGTGGTCGACCAGCCAGGGCAGGCCACGCGCGTGCGACACGCCGTCGGCGCCGAACACCACGGCCTCGACCGCATCGGCATCGAACAGGCACATCAATACGCCATCGACGTCCGTCGCCGCCTCGAGCGGGCTGTGCGCGGCCACGGCACCCAGTGCGCGCAGCGGCTCGATCTTCGCGGGCGAGCGGTTCCAGACCTTGACGTCATGGCCTGCCGCGAGCAGGCGGCGCACCATCGGCGCGCCCATCAGGCCGAGGCCGCAGAATCCGAGTTTCATGCGTTCTCCTCGGTCGGCGGATACGGCCACGCGGTGTTGCCCGAATGGGTCACCGCGCCCAGATGGGTGGGGCCGACCAGCCTGGCATATTTCTCGAGCGCGCCGGCCAGCCGCTCGCGTTCGAACGGCTTCCAGGCGGCACGGCGCCGGGCCAGTTCGTCGTCGTCGACATGCAGGTGGATGCCGCAGGCCACGGCGTCGATGGTGATGCGATCGCCGTCGCGCACGCAGCCGATCGGTCCGCCGGCGGCGGCCTCCGGGCTGGCATACCCGATACACATGCCGCGGGTCGCGCCGGAGAAGCGGCCATCGGTCAGCAGCGCGACCTTCTCGCCCATGCCCTGGCCGTAGATGGCGGCGGTCACCGACAACATCTCGCGCATGCCGGGCCCGCCACGCGGACCTTCGTTGCGGATCACCAGCACGTCGCCGGCGGCATACGACTGGCTGGACACGACCTTCATGCAGTCTTCCTCGGTCTCGAACACGCGCGCGCGTCCGTCGAAGGTCAGCGACTTCAGTCCGGCGATCTTGAGCAAGGCGCCGTCCGGGCACAGGTTGCCCTTGAGCACGACGACGCCGCCGGTGGCGTGGATCGGCGTGTCGCAGGCGCGCACCACCTTGCCGTCCGGACCGGGGTGGTCGGCCAGTTCCTCGGCCAGTGTGCGTCCGGTCAGCGTCAACGCATCGCCATGCAGGAAGCCGCCGGCGAGCAGGGCGTTGAGCACGCAGGGCACGCCGCCGACGATGTTCAGGGCGCTGGCCAGGTACTTGCCGCCGGGTTGCAGGTCGGCGATCAGCGGCGTGCGGTTGAACACCGTGGCCACGTCGTCGAGCGTGAACACGATGCCGGCCTCGTGCGCGATGGCCGGGATGTGCAACGCGGCGTTGGTCGAGCCGCCGGTGGCCGCCACCGCGGCGCAGGCGTTCTCCAGGCTCTTGCGCGTGACCAGTTCGCGCGGCAGCGGGCCGCCGGTCTTGAGGATCTCCATCACGCGCCGGCCCGCGCGCCGGGCCAGCGCCAGCCGCTCGCTGTAGACGGCGGGAATGGTCGCCGAACCCAGGAAGGACAGGCCCAGCGCCTCGCCGACCATGCCCATGGTGTTGGCGGTGAACTGGCCCGGGCAGGATCCCACCGTCATCGCGCTGGTGCGTTCGATGCCGCCGAGTTGTTGCAGCGAGATCTCGCCCTTCTGGTAACGGCCGACACCTTCGATGGCGCTGAGCACCGTGTGTTCGGTGCCGTCGGGAGCGTGGCCGGGCAACATCGAGCCGCCGTAGACGAAGGCGGAGGGCACGTTCAGCCGCACCATCGCCATGATGGTGCCCGGCAAGGTCTTGTCGCAGCCGGCGAAACCCACCAGCGCGTCGTAGGCGTGGCCACGCACGGCCAGCTCGATGCTGTCGGCCACCAGCTCGCGCGACAGCAGGCTCATGCGCATGCCGTCGTGGTTCATCGAGGTGCCGTCGGACACCGACACCGTGGACATCATCACCGGGACGCCGCCGCCTTCGGCAATGCCCAGGCGCGCGTTGTCGGCCTGCGGGCCCTGGGACTTGGAGCACGGCGTGTTGTCGCCGGCCGAACTGATGATGGCGACGATGGATTTCTCCATGTCGGCGTCGTCCATGCCGGTGGCGCGCAGGAAGGCGCGGTGCGCGGCGCGGGTCGGCCCGTGGGTGATGGCTTTGGAACGGTGCTTGTGCAGCATGGGTGTGGTGTTGCTCTGTCGGTTGGGGGAGGGCGCCGGGAACTCAGTCCAGGCGGTCGAAGATCCAGGTCACGTCCTGTTCGATGCATTGCCGGGCGCGGGCATGGTCGCCGCGCCGGATCGCCTCGATCGTGGATTCGTGCAGCAGGTCGGGCGGCTGATCGGCGCTGTGCAGCAGCTCGCGCTTGTCGCGCAGGTAGGCGCCGGACTGCAGCCACAGGCTCTCGATCATGGCCATCATCACCGGGGACTCGGCCGCCGCGTAGATCGTGAAATGGAACACGCGGTTCTTCTCCAGGCTGGCCGGTACCCCCTCGGGCGTGCGGCGTGCCTGCGTGATTTCGCCGGCCAGCTGCTCCAGCTTGTCCAGCGTCGCGGCGTCGAGCCGGGGGCTGGCCCATTCGGTGACCGTGCCTTCGACCAGCACCCGGCTGCGGCGCATGTCGTTCAGGCGTTCGCGCGTGATCAGCGGCACCCGC
>JBFIDI010000229.1:0-9009 GCA_041581405.1 Burkholderiaceae bacterium | reverse complement strand
GGTCGGGCTTGAGTTCGATCGGCACGTGGCGGTTGCCCAGGTGGTAGGCGGCGCGGGTCAGGTCGAACGGGCTTCCGTGTTGTCGGCAGTGGCTGATGCGCAGTACCTGCTGCGGCGCAGCCAGCACACGCACCAGCGAGCCGTCCTCGACCACCAGCACGTCGCCGCCGCGCACCACGCTGCCGCGCGGCAGGAACACGCCGACGCGACGCCCGCTGGAATCGACGCCGTCGAAGCGGCTCTTCTGGCGCACGTCCCAGTCCAGTTCCAGCGTCGGCGCGCGCTTGAGCAACACCGGGGCGAGGCCGGCACCTTGGGGCATGATCTTGTTGGCGGTCAGCATGGTCGGAGCGGTTGATATGGCTTGTGGATACCGGTAATATAACGTCCGTTATAACCAAATGGAGCCGTCATGTCGGTCGTCAAACTCACGCAGATCGGGAACTCCGTGGGCGTCATTCTTCCCAAGGAGGTGCTCGCGCGCCTGAAGGTGGGCAAGGGCGACAATCTGTTCATGAGCGAGGCGAGCGATGGCGTCACGTTGTCGGTCTACGATCCGGAATTCGAGGCGCAGATGGCACAAGCGCGCTCCATCATGAAAAAGCGCCGTGCCGTCCTCCATGAACTGGCGAAATGACGCCGCGCGCGAAATCGTGGGTCTGGATTCGGCACGAGGTCCTGCTCGCCATCCACACGGAACAGCTGGCCGAACATGGCGGGTTGCCAGGCGTACGGGACCCGAACGGGCTTGATTCGGCATCGGCGCGGGCGCTGCATGCCGCTGCGTACGGGACTCCCGATGCGGCTGACCTTGCGGCGGCCTATGGATTCGGGATTGCCCGCAATCCCCCCTTCATCGACGGCAACAAGCGTACGGCGTTCGTGGCCGTCGAGCTCTTTATGGCCTGCAATGGGTTTGAACTCATCGTTGACGACAGCGACTGCGTGCTCACCATGCTCGGAGTCGCTGCAGGCGACATCTCGGAGGGGGAATTCGCCGCATGGCTGCGCGGCCGGATCCAGGCCACTTGAGCGCGTGCGCCGCATGACACCCGGCAGCCACGTCAAAACAGGAAATACCGCTGCGCCATCGGCAACACCGTGGCCGCTTCGCAGGTCAGCAACACGCCATCGGCGTGTACCGCATAGGTCTGCGCATCGATCTCCATCTTCGGCGTGTAGCTGTTGTGCACCATGTCGCCCTTGCGCACGTCGCGGCAGCCGCGCACGGCGCTGAGGGTCTTGGCCAGGCCGTAACGCGCCCCGATGCCCGCCGCCAGGCCGGCCTGCGAGACGAAGGTCAGCGAGGTCTTGGCAATGGCGCCGCCGAAGGCGCCGAACATCGGCCGGTAATGCACGGGCTGCGGCGTCGGGATGCTGGCATTCGGGTCGCCCATGGCCGCCAGCGCGATCGAGCCGCCCTTGAGCACCAGCGCCGGCTTGACGCCGAAGAAGGCCGGTTTCCAGACCACCAGGTCGGCCCACTTGCCGACCTCGATCGAACCGACCTCGTGCGCGATGCCGTGCGCCAGCGCCGGGTTGATCGTGTATTTGGCGACGTACCGCTTGACGCGGTGGTTGTCGTTGCGCTCCGGGTCGCCCGGCAACTTGCCGCGCTGCTGCAGCATCTTGTGCGCGGTCTGCCAGGTGCGCACGATGACCTCGCCCACGCGGCCCATGGCCTGGCTGTCGCTGCTCATCATGCTGATCGCGCCCAGGTCGTGCAACACGTCCTCGGCGGCGATGGTTTCCTTGCGGATCCGGCTCTCCGCAAATGCCAGGTCTTCGGCGATGGATGCGTCCAGGTGGTGGCAGACCATCAGCATGTCGACATGTTCGTCGAGCGTGTTGACGGTATAGGGCATGGTCGGGTTCGTGCTCGAGGGCAGGAAGTTGTCGTGCCCGACCACGCGCAGGATGTCGGGCGCGTGTCCGCCGCCGGCCCCTTCGGTATGGAAGGCGCACAAGGTGCGGCCCTTGGTCGCGGCGATGGTGTTCTCGACGAAACCCGATTCGTTGAGCGTGTCGGAGTGGATCGCGACCTGCACGTCGGTTGCTTCGGCCACGTCCAGGCAGTTGCTGATCGCCGCCGGTGTCGTGCCCCAGTCCTCGTGCAGCTTGAGGCCGATGACGCCGGCCTCGACCTGTTCGTGCAGTGCCTGCGGCAGGCTGGTATTGCCCTTGCCCAGGAAGCCCAGGTTCATCGGGAACGCGTCGGCCGCCTGCAACATGCGTTCGATGTGCCAGGCCCCCGGCGTGCAGGTCGTGGCCAGCGTGCCGGTCGCCGGTCCGGTGCCGCCGCCGAGCATCGTGGTGATGCCGCTGGCCAGGGCTTCGTCGATCTGCTGCGGGCAGATGAAGTGGATGTGCGAGTCGATGCCGCCGGCGGTGACGATATTGCCTTCGCAGCTGATGATCTCGGTGCCCGGCCCGATGACGATGTCGACGCCGCTTTGCGTGTCCGGGTTGCCGGCCTTGCCGATGGCGACGATGCGCCCGTTCTTGAGGCCGATGTCGGCCTTGACGATGCCCCAGTGGTCGACGATGAGCGCGTTCGTCATCACCGTGTCGACGGCACCGGCCGCGCGGGTCTGCTGGCTCTGGGCCATGCCGTCACGGATCGTCTTGCCGCCGCCGAACTTGACCTCTTCGCCGTAGGCGCCGGCGCGCAAGGTGTAGTCCTCCTCGACCTCGACCACCAGACCGGTGTCGGCCAGGCGCAGCCGGTCGCCGACGGTGGGGCCGAACATCTCGGCATAGGCGCGTCGGGATATCGTGGCCATCAGGCGTCTCCTTGCTTGGCGTCGTCCAGCGGACCGTTGGTCTCGCCGCGAAATCCGTATACGGCGCGCCGGCCGGCGTAGTCCAGCAGTTCCACCGTGCGTTGTTGTCCGGGCTCGAAACGCACGGCGGTGCCGGATGCGATGTTCAGCCGCATGCCGCGTGCAGCAATGCGGTCGAAGTCCAGCGCCGCGTTGGTCTCGGCAAAGTGGTAGTGCGAGCCGACCTGGATCGGCCGGTCCGCGGTGTTGCGCACCACCAGCGTGGCGGTGCGCCGGCCGGTGTTGAGCGGGTGTTCGCCGTCGCCCGGCAGCAGTTCGCCGGGAATCATCACTTGCCGCCGCGGGTGAGCCATACGGCCGCTGCCAGCGCCACCGCCAGGCCGACCAGGCCCCAGGCATCGGTCGCATGCCAGTGGCCACCCGACAGGCCGTGGCCGTCGTGGGCCCGTGCCGGCAGTGCCGCGAGTGCCGATGCGGCCGCCGCGATGCCGTATTGCAATGGGTTCTTCATGCTGTTGCTCCTAGACAATGGGTTGGTGCACCGTGACCAGCTTGGTGCCGTCGGGGAAGGTCGCCTCGACCTGGATGTCCGGCAGCATCTCGGCGATGCCGTCCATCACGTCCTCGCGGGTCAGCACGGTACGGCCTTCGCTCATCAACTGGGCCACGGTCTTGCCGTCGCGTGCGCCCTCCATGACGGCGGCGCTGATCAGCGCAACGGCTTCCGGGTAGTTGAGCTTGAGGCCACGGGCCTTGCGCCGTTCGGCCAGCAGGGCGGCGGTGAACAGGAGCAGCTTGTCTTTTTCGCGGGGAGTGAGTTCCATGGCAGTGGTGTCGGGCTGTTGAACGATTATGTTGCAAGGGCCGTGCCGGGCCATACGCCGGATGGCGCAGGCCGGCGATCGCCGTGGCATGGAAACTGCTCGGCAGCGGTGTGAACCACACCATTCCCATCGTTCCCGAGGCGACCGATGCGCCGCAACGCGTCGTCAAGGTGCGTCGCGACTACAACACCTGGGTCGCAAGCGAGACGATGGAGGACTACGCGTTGCGGTACACGCCGCAACGGTTTCGCCGCTGGTCCGAGTGGCGGGTGGCCAATACCGCCTTCGGCGCGGCTTCGTTCCTGATCCTCGAGGCCGTCGGCGCGACGCTGCTGGTGCAATACGGTTTCGTCAATGCGTTCTGGGCGATCCTGGCCACCGGGCTGATCATCTTCCTGGCCGGCCTGCCGGTGAGCGTGTACGCGGCGCGTTACGGCGTCGACATGGACCTGCTCACGCGCGGCGCGGGATTCGGCTACATCGGCTCGACCGTCACCTCGCTGATCTATGCCTCGTTCACCTTCATCTTCTTCGCGCTCGAGGCCGCCGTCATGGCGTATGCGCTGGAACTCGCGCTCGGCATTCCGCCGCGCTGGGGCTACCTGATCTGTGCGCTGGTCGTGATTCCGCTGGTCACCTACGGCGTGTCGGTGATCAGCCGGTTGCAGGTCTGGACCCAGCCGCTGTGGCTGGTGATGCTGGTCGTGCCGTTCGCCTATGTGCTGATGCGCGATCCCGGTGCATTCGCCGGCGTCACGCACTATGTTGGTGAGAAGGGCGGCGACGATGGTTTTGATCTGCACCTGTTTGGCGCATCCCTGACCGTCGGCATCGCGCTGATCACGCAAATGGGCGAACAGGCGGACTACCTGCGATTCATGCCGGTGCGCACCGATGCCAATCGCCGCCGCTGGTGGTTCGGCGTGCTGGCCGGCGGCCCGGGCTGGGTGGTGCTGGGCGTGATCAAGATGATCGGCGGTGCCTTGCTGGCCTACCTGGCGATCACCCACATGGTGCCGATCGAACGCGCCGTCGATCCGAACCAGATGTACCTGGCGGCATACGAATACGTGTTCCCGCACTATGGCTGGGCGGTCGCCGCCACCGCATTGTTCGTCGTCGTCTCGCAGATCAAGATCAACGTGACCAATGCCTACGCCGGTTCGCTGGCCTGGAGCAACTTCTTCTCGCGCCTGACGCACAGCCACCCCGGGCGGGTGGTGTGGGTGGTGTTCAACACCTTGATCGCCTTCATGCTGATGGAGATGAACGTGTTCCAGGCGCTGGGCGACGTGCTGGGCCTGTACTCCAACATCGCCATCGCATGGATCATGGTGGTCGTGGCCGACCTGGTCATCAACAAGCCGCTGGGCCTGTCGCCGCCGGGCATCGAGTTCAAGCGCGCGCACCTGTACGACATCAATCCGGTCGGGGTCGGCGCGATGGTGCTCGCATCGGCGTTGTCGATCGGCGCGCACCTGGGCCTGTTCGGCGCGCTGGCGCAGGCCTTCTCGGCCGTGATCGCGATGGCCACGGCACTGACGGTCGCGCCGCTGCTGGCCTGGCTCACGGGCGGCCGTTATTACATCGCGCGGGCGCAGGCGCCCGATGCCGACGCCGCTGGCGCCGCCATGCCGGCGTTGCACCGCTGCGTGATCTGCGAGCGCGACTACGAGGGGCCGGACATGGCGCATTGCCCGGCCTACCAGGGGCCGATCTGCTCCTTGTGCTGCACGCTGGACGCGCGCTGCGGCGACCTGTGCAAGCCGCACGCCAGCCTGTCGTCGCAGTGGTCGGGCGCGTTGCGCTGGCTGCTGCCGCGGCGCATCTGGCCCTACCTGGACACCGGGCTGGGGCACTTCCTGCTGCTGATGCTGGTCATCGTTCCGCTGCTGATCACCGTGTTCGGCCTGCTGTACCGCCAGGAGGTGCAGGCCCTGCGGGCGCTGGCGCCGGACATCGCCGTCGTCGACCACAGCCTGCGCGCCGGTTTCCTCAAGGCGTTCATGGCGATGCTGGTCGTCGCCGGCATCGTCGCCTGGTGGCTGGTGCTGGCGCACAAGAGCCGGCAGGTGGCGCAGGAGGAGTCGAACCGGCAGACCCACCTGCTGATGCGGGAGATCGAGTCGCACAAGCAGACGGACGAAGCACTGCAGCACGCCAAGCAGGTGGCCGAACGCGCGAACCAGGCCAAGAGCCGCTACATCAGCGCGATCAGCCACGAGTTGCGCACGCCGCTCAACAGCATCCTCGGATATGCCCAGCTGATGGGCGAAGACGTCGGCGTGCCGGCCCACCGCCGCCAGGCCGTGAGCGTGATCAAGCGCGGCGGCGAACACCTGCTGTCGCTGATCGAAGGCACGCTGGACATCGCCCGCATCGAGAGCGGCAAGCTGACGCTGGCGCTCAAGCCGATGCGGTTTGCCGATGGCGTGCTCGAAATGGCCGGCATGTTCGAGCTGCAGGCGGCGGACAAGGGCCTGGGTTTCCGGTTCGAGGCCGAAGGCAACCTGCCCGAGATCGTGCGTGCGGACGAGAAGCGGGTGCGTCAGATCCTGATCAACCTGCTGGGCAATGCGATCAAGTTCACCTCCACCGGCAGCGTCACGCTGCGGGTGCGTTACGCACGCGAGATGGCCACGGTCGAGGTCGCCGACACCGGGCCGGGCCTGACCGAGCGCGAACTGGCGCAGATCTTCGAGCCGTTTGCGCGGGGTACGGCGCCCTCGGCCCATGGCGCGCCCGGGGCCGGTCTGGGCCTGACCATTGCCAAGATGCTGACCGACCTGATGGGGGGCGAGCTCAGTGCCACCGGCACGCCCGGCCAGGGGTCGGTGTTCCGGGTCAAGCTGTTCCTGCCCGAGGTGCACCACCCGACGCCGGCGATCGCCTCCGCCGTGGCGCCGCCGCGCCAGCGCCGTGCCTATGCCGGCCCGCGCCGCTCGGTGCTGGTGGTCGACAACGAGGAGGCCGACGCCACCTTGCTGGTGCATCTGCTCGCGCCGCTGGGCTTCAGCCTGCGCACGGCGGCCAGCGGCCACGACTGCCTGGACCTGCTGGCCGCCGGTTATCGGCCGGACGCCATCCTGATGGACCTGGCCATGCCGGGCATCGACGGCTGGGAGACGATTCGCCGGCTGCGCCGCATCGACCCCGACCATGCCTGCATCGCCATCGTGTCGGCCAATGCCTTCGACAAGGGCCTGGACAACGACGTGGGCATCCGGCCCGAGGACTTCGTCCTCAAGCCGGTGCGCCACGGCGAGTTGCTGGACTGGCTGGGGCGCCGGCTGGACCTGCACTGGCTGGAGGAGGCGCCCGCGTCCGTGCCCGAGGTCGTCGCGCCCGCGCCGACAGCACCGGCCGTCTGGCCGGCGCACAGCATGGTGCTGGCCCTGCAGGAGGTGGTGCAGCTCGGGTATTACCGCGGCATCATGGGTCAGCTGGCGCAGATCGAGCAGGCCCACCCCGAATGCGGCGAATGGCTCACGCAGTTGCGTACGCTGGCGCGACAATTCCAGTTCGAGGCCATGGGCCGCCTGCTCGCTCCGGCGCTCGACGCGTCGACCACGACACCACCATGAACACCCACGCGTTGGACCGGACCCTGGATCGTGCCAACAACGACGTGGTGCTGATCGTCGACGACGTGCCCGACAACCTGGCGGTGCTGCACGACGCGCTGGACGAATCCGGCTACACCGTGCTGGTGGCCACCGACGGCGTGTCGGCGCTGCGGCGCGCCGCGCAGGCCTTGCCCGACATCGTGCTGCTCGACGCCATGATGCCCGGCATGGACGGCTTCGAGGTGGCCAAGCGGCTCAAGGCCGATCCGTCGACCGCGCATATCCCGATCATCTTCATGACCGGCCTGACCGAGACCGAACATCTGGTGGCCGCGCTGGACGCCGGCGGTGTCGACTACGTCACCAAGCCGATCAAGCCCAAGGAGGTGCTGGCCCGCATGCACGTGCACATGCAGGGCGCACGCCAGGCGCGCCAGGCCCGCAATGCGCTCGACGCCTTCGGCTACGCCAGCATCACGGTGCGCGCCAGCGACGGACGGCTGATGTGGCAGACACCGCTGGCCCGTGACCTGTTGCTGCGGTATTACGGCACCAGCGCGCCGCAGGCGCCGCAGCCGGTGGTCGACTGGTTGCGGCGGCACCTCAAGGACGCCGAGGCCCAGATCGAACCGCCCCGGCTCAGTGCCGAACAGGGTCCGCGCCGCCTGACCTTGCGGCTGAATCGCCAGACCGGCGACGACGACTGGCTGATCGTGATGCAGGAGGTGTCGGAGGCGGCCGTCGTCGAGTCCATCAGCCTGGCGTTCAAGCTCACGGCCAAGGAGGCCGAGGTGTTGTACTGGGTGATCAAGGGCAAGATCAACCGCGACATCGGCGACATCGTGGGCTCGAGCCCGGCCACCGTCAAGAAGCACCTGGAGCGGGTCTATGCCAAGCTGGGCGTGGAGACCCGTACCGCGGCCGCCGGCATGGCCATGAGCCGCATCCGCCAGCTGCATCCCAACTTCGAAGGCTGATCCCGCCCGGCGCCGGCGCGTTGGTGCATGGCATCGGTGTCGCCCGAACGGCGCGTGTTGGCGGCTTCGTGCCGGCGGTCGCGGGACCCGCATACGCCATGCGGCGTATTTGCCGGACCGAGGGATGTCCCTAGCATCCAAACGTCCGCATCAGATCCGATCCCCGCGTCGAGGTTGGTGTGGCAACAACCGCTTTTTTGCAGACCCCATCAACCGGAGCAGCCCTCATGCAACGTCGTTTCACACTCAAGGCACTAACCGCTGCCGTCGCCCTGGCCGGCCTGTCCGTCGTGCCAGCCCACGCCCAGTCGGGTGACACCATCAAGGTCGGCATCCTGCACAGCCTGTCCGGCACCATGGCCATTTCCGAGACCGTGCTCAAGGACACCGTGCTGATGGCGATCGACGAGATCAACGCCAAGGGCGGCGTGCTGGGCAAGAAGCTCGAGCCCGTCGTCGTCGACCCGGCCTCGAACTGGCCGCTGTTCGCCGAGAAGACCAAGCAGCTGCTCGGCCAGGACAAGGTGTCGGTGATCTTCGGCTGCTGGACCTCGGTCTCGCGCAAGTCGGTGCTGCCGGTGGTCGAGGAGATGAACGGCCTGCTGTTCTACCCGGTGCAGTACGAAGGCGAGGAGTTGTCCAAGAACGTGTTCTACACCGGCGCCGCGCCCAACCAGCAGGCGATTCCGGCCGTCGACTACCTGATGAGCAAGGACGGCGGCGCCGCCAAACGCTGGGTGCTGCTGGGTACCGACTACGTGTATCCGCGCACGACGAACAAGATCCTGCGCGCCTACCTCAAGAGCAAGGGCGTGAAGGAGTCGGACATCGACGAGAAATACACGCCGTTCGGCCACAG
>JBFIDI010000228.1:0-9053 GCA_041581405.1 Burkholderiaceae bacterium | reverse complement strand
GACATGCTGGTCACCGAGGGTGACGGCATCAGCGACAGCCGCGCCGAGATGGGCGACAGCAAGAACTGGGCGACCCAGGTGCAGGCGCGGCGCAACGAACTCACGCTCAAGGCCTTGTTCAACGAGGAACTCGGCGCGGTGCTGCAGATCCGCAGCGCCGATCGTGGCGCGGTGATGCAGGTGTTGCGCGAACACGGCCTGAGCCGGCACAGCCACTGCATCGGCAAGACCCGGCCGGCGGGCTCCGCCATCGACGCCGGTGTCGGCGAACTGCAGGTCTGGCGCGATGCAAAACGCGTGTTCAGTGCGCCCCTGCACGACCTGCACCAGGTCTGGGACGCGGTGAGCTGGAAGATCTGCCGCCAGCGCGACAACCCGGCCTGCGCGGACGCCGAACATGCGGCCGCCGGCGACCCGTCCGATCCGGGCCTGCATGTTGCGCTGCCGTTCACGCCCGCGGCTCCGGCCCTGTTGCAGGCGCGTCCGCGCGTGGCGGTGTTGCGCGAGCAGGGCGTCAACTCGCAGGTGGAGATGGCCTATGCGTTCACCGAGGCCGGCTTCGACGCGGTCGACGTGCACATGAGCGACCTGCTGGCCGGCCGTGCGGCGCTGGCCGATTTCCAGGGCATCGTCGCCTGCGGCGGCTTCAGTTACGGCGACACGCTGGGCGCCGGCATCGGCTGGGCGCGCTCGATCACGTTCCACCAGGAGCTGGCCGACCAGTTCCGCGCTTTCTTCGGCCGCGGCGACACCTTCGGACTGGGCGTGTGCAATGGCTGCCAGATGTTCGCCGAACTGGCCGACATCATCCCCGGAGCCGAACACTGGCCGCGTTTCACGACCAACCAGAGTGCGCGTTACGAGGCCCGCCTGGCCCAGGTCGAGGTGCTGGACTCGCCGTCGCTGTTTCTTGCCGGCATGGCCGGCAGCCGCCTGCCGATCGCGGTCGCGCACGGCGAGGGTTTTGCGAACTTCTCGCGCCGCGGTGATGCCGGACGTGTGCTCGGCGCGTTGCGGTACACCGACAACCATGGCCGGCCGACCGAGGCCTATCCGTTCAATCCGAACGGCAGCCCCGGCGGCCTGACCGGCGTCACGACGCCGGACGGGCGCTTCACGGCCATGATGCCGCATCCGGAGCGGGTCTTCCGCAACATCCAGATGAGTTGGACCGACCAGGGCAAGGACGGTTCGAGCGCCTGGATGCAGCTGTGGCACAACGCGCGGCGTTGGGTGGGGTGATCGCGCGGATGGCGACGCAGTGGTGACGGAGCTCCTCCGCTCGCCGCTGCGTGGCGTCGTCTTCGTGGTGCTGGCCTGCGCCTGCTTCTCGATACTCGACAGCGTCAGCAAGATGGTCGTCGCCAGCGTGCCCGTGCTGATGGCGATCTGGGTGCGTTATCTGATGCAGGCCATCTTCACCACAGCCATGCTGGCGCCGCGTTACGGCTACGCGCTGGTGCAGGTGCGGCATCCGTGGCTGCAGCTGATCCGTGGCCTGCTGCTGGCCGGCACCACGCTGCTTGCCTTGCTGGCGCTGCGATTCATGCCGGTGGGCGAGTTCACCGCCATTGTCATGCTCACGCCGCTGGCGGGCACGGTGCTGGCCGTGTTCATCTTCAAGGAACGCGTCGTGCCCCTGCAGTGGTTGTGCGTGATCGGCGGCTTCGCCGGCGCCATGGTCATCATCCGCCCCGGCAGCGGGCAGTTCGGCTGGGCGGCCTTGCTGGCCCTGGGCTGCATGGCCGGTGCGACCACGTTCCAGCTGTTGACCAGCCACATGGCGCGGCTGCAGGAGAACCCGGCCGCCACCCATTTCTTCAGCGGCTGGACCGGCGCGCTGGCGCTGACGCTGGCGCTGCCCGTGACCTGGGCGCATGTGGACTCGGCCCAACTGTGGCTGCTGATGGCCTTGATGGGGGTGCTGGCGGCGGGAGGTCATTTCATGTTGACGCTGGGATACCAGTACGCGAGCGCGGTCACGCTGATGCCGTACCTGTATTGCCAGGTCGGGTTTGCCGTGCTCGCCGGCATGGTGTTTTTCGACCATGCGCCCGATGGCGCGTCACTCGCGGGCATGGCCTTGATCAGTTGTTGCGGCGCCGCCAGTGCGTGGCTGACGGCGCAGCGCCGGCGCCTGCCGGTCCCCGGGCAGGGGTAGGCCACCGATGTCCGCACGCCTCGATGCCGTCGATGCCTTGCGTGCCTTTGCGCTGGTCTGGATGGCGCTGTACCACTTCGCGTTCGACCTCAACAACTTCGGTCATATCCGGCAGGACTTCTATCGCGATCCGGCCTGGACGCTGCAACGGACCGCCATCCTGAGTCTGTTCCTGTTCTGTGCCGGCTTCGGCCAGGCGCTGGCCTGGCGCGCCGGGCAGGGCTGGCCGCGGTTCTGGCGGCGCTGGGCCGCGATCGTCGTGTGTGCCGTGCTGGTCAGCGCCGGCTCCTGGCTGATGTTTCCGCGCAGTTTCATCTATTTCGGCGTGTTGCACGGCATGGCGGTGATGCTGGTGCTGGCCCGGCTGACAGCCGGGTGGGGGTTGTGGTGCCTGGTGCCCGCGGCACTGGCCCTGGCCGCGCCGTCGCTGTCGGTGGCCTGGCTGCAGGACAGCGGCTGGGCCGAGCGTTTCAACGCGCCGGCGCTGAACTGGCTGGGCCTGATCACGCGCAAGCCGGTCACCGAGGATTACGTGCCCGTGTTGCCGTGGATGGGCGTGGTCTGGATCGGTGTTGCCGCGGCCAGCCTGTGGCGCCACGCCGGCGCTCCGGGTGCCGGGTGGCGGGGCCGGTCCGCCGCGGGCCGGGGTGCGGCCTGGCTGGGCCGGCACAGCCTGCTGTTCTACATGGTGCACCAGCCGCTGCTGATCGGGGCGATCTGGCTGTTCACCGCCGCGTCGCGCTGACGGCGCCGGCAACGGCGCAAACGAAAACGCGGCCCATGGCCGCGTTGCGCAGGAGCCGGCGCAGGGCCGGAGGCGGCGGAATTATTCGATCCGGGCCTTGGCGCGCAGATCCTGCTGGAACTGGGCCAGCTTCTGCTGCTGCAACTGCTGCAGGATCTGCGGCTTGACTTCCTCGAACTTGGGCAACTGGGCCTCGCGCACGTCGTCCAGGCGGATCACGTGGTAGCCGAACTGTGACTTGACCGGGGTCTCGGTGGTCTTGCCTTTCTCCAGCGCGACCATGGCGTCGGAGAACTCCTTCACGTAGCTGCCGGCGGCGGCCCAGTCCAGGTCGCCACCGTTGGCACCGGATCCCGGGTCCTTGGACGACTTCTTGGCGATCTCCTCGAACTTGCCGCCTTTTTTCAGGCTGGCGATGATGGCCTTGGCCTCGGCTTCCTTCTCGACCAGGATGTGGCGGGCCTTGTATTCCTTGCCGCCGTTGGCCGCGGCGAACTTGTCGTATTCGGCCTTGGCGTCGGCGTCGGTGACCGGGTTCTTCTGCTGGTAATCGTTGAACAATTCGCGGATCAGCAGCGACTGGCGCGCCAGGTCCATCTGGATGCGGAAGTCCTCGGTCACGTCCAGGCCGCGTTTCTGCGCTTCTTGCAGGAACACTTCGCGCGTGATGATCTCCTCGCGCAACTGGCCTTGCATTTCCGGCGTGACCGGCCGGCCGGCCTTGGCCAGCTGTTGTGCCAGCGCGTCGACACGTGCGGTGGGAACGGCCTTGCCGTTGACGATGGCGATGTTCTGCGCCGAGACCGACAGGGGCGCGAATGTGGCGAACGCTGCCGCGAGCAAGGCGGCAATCAGGGAACGGTTCATGGTGAATCTCGAGAGTTTGCGGGAAATTGGCACCCGGGCCGGATCGGCCCCGGGCGGCGTGGTCAACGGACCACTTCTATCGCCAGCGCATGCAGGCCCTGGTCGATAAATTCTTGCAGCGCATCATACACAAGGCGATGGCAGGCGACACGGGCCTGCCCGTCGAACCGTGGGGACTTTATGCGGACCCGGAAATGGGTGCCGAAACCGCTGCCATCGGCGCCGGCATGACCGGCGTGCTGGTAACTTTCATCCAGCACTTCGAGGTGTTGCGGCGCCAGGCGTTCGCGCAGGCGCTGCTCCAGTGCGGCGGCCGTGATGTCCATGGCCCTCACCCCTTGGCGCCGGACTCGTCGCCCTTGAGATGCGGCGCGATATAGAAGCCCTGGCCGACGATGAAGGCCAGCGGGAACACGTATCCCCAGAGCTTGAAGTCGACCCAGGCCTCGGTGCTGAAATAGGCGGCGACATAACCGTTGACCGCCGCCATCAACACGCAGTAGACGATCCAGGCCACGTTCAGTCGCATCCAGATCCGGTCGGGCAGATCGATCTGCGAGCTGAGCATCAGCTTGAGGAAACTCTTCTTGAAGATCGCGACCGTGACCGTCAGCGCGATCGCGATCGCCAGGTACAACACGGTCGGTTTCCACTTGATGAAACGTTCGTCCTGCAGGTACAGGGTCAGCGCGCCGAAGGCCAGGATCATGCCCAGCGTGATCTTCTGCATCGTCGTGACCTTGCGGTCGACGGCGTACATCACGGCGGTCTGCACCACGGTCGCGGCCATCAGGATGCCGGTGGCGACATAGATGTCGTAGAACTTGTAGGCGCCGAAAAAAAGCAGTATCGGGAAGAAGTCGATCAGTATCTTCATGCAGTAGACATTTCCAGTGAGTCCGGGGCAACGCGGGCGGCCTGCGGCGCGGCGCCCGCCAGGCCCCGAGCCGGCATTGTCTCCGATCCGGGGATTACCGGTGGCGGCGCCAGGGCAGGGGCGTCATGAGCAGGGGGTCAGGGCGAGCAGCCGATCTCGATGCCACTGGCCCGGTCGGGTGGAAATCCAGCCCAGGCCCCGGATGCGGGGTGTTCGTCGAACGGCTGTTGTTCGCGCACCCGCAGCGGCCGCGCGAGCTCGGAGAAGTCCTTGCCCTGGGTTTTGCGGACCGCCGGTTCCCCGAGGTGGTTGCGCAGCACGAACTTGCGATCGGCCTGTCGCATCGTGTATGCATTGTCCCGTACATGACAAGCGCACGCCGGCGTCCGGGGCATGTGGGGCGGACCGGCGGCGCCGATTGCGTAATATCAGGGTTTCGACGGCCGGCAATGGCCGGACCGGTCCACCCACCATCCAGGAGATACGCCATGCTTGGCCTCATGCAGAACCAGCCGCTGTTGATTTCATCGCTGATCGACTTTGCCGAGCGGCATCACGGCACCGGGGAGATCGTCTCGCGCCGGGTCGAAGGCGATATCCACCGCTACACCTACAAGGACGTGGCCGCGCGTTCGCGCCGGGTCGCCAATGCCCTGGATGGCCTGAAGCTGGGGTTCAGCGACCGTGTCGCGACGCTGGCCTGGAACGGCTACCGCCACCTGGAGCTGTATTTCGGCGTCAGCGGCTCCGGCCGGGTGCTGCACACGCTCAATCCGCGGCTGCATCCGGAGCAGATCGCCTGGATCGCCAACCATGCCGAAGACCAGGTCCTGTGTTTCGACACGACCTTCCTGCCCATCATCCAGGCCATCCACAAGCACCTGACCACCGTCAAGCATTTCGTCGCGCTGTGCGACGCCGACAAGCTTCCGGCCGACAGCGGCATTCCCGGCCTGCTGAGTTACGAGGCCTGGATCGGCCAGCAGTCCGACGCCTACAGCTGGCCGCAGTTCGACGAGAACTCGGCGTCGAGCATGTGTTACACCAGCGGCACGACCGGCAATCCGAAGGCGGCGCTGTACAGCCACCGCTCGACGCTGCTGCATGCGTTCGCCGGAGCCTTGCCCGACGCGCTCAACATGAGCGCGCGCGACGCCGTGTTGCCGGTGGTGCCGATGTTCCACGTCAATGCCTGGGGCCTGCCGTATTCGGCCGCGATGACCGGCTGCAAGATGGTGTTCCCGGGGCCGGCCATGGACGGCAAGTCGATCTTCGAGCTGATCGAGTCGGAGAAGGTCAGCTTCGCGGCCGGCGTGCCGACGGTCTGGCAGATGATGTTGTCGCACATGGCGGCGAACAAGCTCAAGTTCTCGACCCTCAAGCGCACGGTGATCGGCGGCTCGGCCTGTCCGCCGGCCATGATCACCGCCTTCAACGACCAGTACGGCGTCGAGGTGCTGCATGCCTGGGGCATGACCGAGATGTCGCCGCTGGGCACCGTGTGCACGCTCAAGAACAAGCACCAGGCGCTCTCGCCCGAAGACAAGATGAAGGTGCGGCTCAAGCAGGGCCGGGGCATCTACGGCGTCGACATGAAGATCGTCGACCCCGATGGCAAGGAATTGCCCTGGGACGGCAAGGCCTTCGGCGACCTGCTGGTCAAGGGGCCGTGGATCATCGCCGACTACTACAAGGCCGAAGGCGGCTCGCCGCTGGTCGACGGCTGGTTCCCGACCGGCGACGTCGCCACCATCGACCCGGACGGCTACATGCAGATCACCGATCGCAGCAAGGACGTGATCAAGTCCGGCGGCGAGTGGATCAGTTCGATCGACGTCGAGAACATCGCCGTCGCCCATCCGGCGGTGGCGATGGCCGCGTGTATCGGCGTCAAGCATCCGAAATGGGACGAGCGGCCGATCATCGCCGTCGTCACCAAGCCGGACGCCAAGGTCTCGCGCGAGGAACTGCTCGCGTTCTACGAGGGCAAGATCGCCAAGTGGCAGGTGCCGGACGACGTGGTGTTCGTCGACGCCATTCCCTTGGGCGGCACGGGCAAGATGCAGAAGACCAAGCTGCGCGAACAACTCAAGGACTATGTATTGCCGGGAATCTGAGGCCGCCACGCATTCACGGTGCCGGGCCGTGGTAACGTGCGATCAGGGATACGATCCCGGAAATAACAGAGACAGATGATTTCAGTGCCGGGGCGGATCAGCTGCCTCGGTGACGTCAACCAGAGGAGACAAAGACAATGAAGATCGCAACGATCAAATGCGTGGCCGCGACTGCGGCCCTGGTGTGCGCCAGCGCCGCCTTCGCCCAGCAGGGCGAGACGGTCAGGATGGTGCGCATCGACCCGTTGACCGGCCTGCTGGGCCCGGTCGGCCTCAGCCAGGAAAAGGGCTACAAGTTCTTTGCCGAGAAGTTCAGCGGCAAGGGCAATCCGGCCGGCGTGAAGTTCGAGTTCTCGACCATCGACAACAAGCTCAGCCCGACCGAGAGCCTGAACGCGCTCAAGGCCGCCATCGACAACGGCGTGCGCTACATCGTCCAGGGCAATGGCTCGTCGGTGGCGCTGGCGCTGTCCGACGCGGTGGCCAAGCACAACGAGCGCAATCCGGGCAAGGAAGTGATCTACCTCAATGACTCGGCGGTGGATCCGGACCTCACGAACTCCAAGTGCAACTACTGGCACTTCCGCTTCGACGCCGACACCTCGATGAAGATGGAGGCCATGTCCAGCTTCATGAAGGACCAACCGGACATCAAGAAGGTCTACATCCTGGGCCAGAACTACTCGCACGGCGTGCAGGTGGCCAAATACGCCAAGGAAACGCTGGCGCGCAAGCGGCCCGACATCCAGATCGTCGGCGAAGACCTGCATCCGCTGGCGCAGACGCGCGACTTCGCCCCCTACATCGCCAAGATCAAGGCCTCGGGCGCCGACACCGTGATCACCGGCAACTGGGGTTCCGACCTGTCGCTGCTGATCAAGGCCGCGTCCGAAGGCGGCTACAACGGCAAGTTCTTCACCTATTACGCCGGCGTCACCGGCACGCCGACCGCCATGGGCACGAATGGCGCCGGGCGCGTGTACCAGGTGGCCTACAACCACTACAACATGGGCGGCCAGATGGACAAGTGGATGAAGGAGTTCAAGGAAAAATACAACGACGACTTCTACACCGGCTCCACCATCCGCATCTTCGAGATGCTGGGCGCGGCGATGGCCAAGGCCAAGTCCACCGACCCGGTCAAGGTCGCGGCGGCGATGGAAGGCCTGAAGGTCGACAGCTTCAACGGCGAGGTCGAGATGCGCAAGGCCGACCACCAACTGCAGCAGAAACTGTACGTGTCGGTCTGGCAGAAGGCCGATGCCAAGTATCCGTACAGCCCGGAGAATACCGGCATGACGCTGGCGCCGGTCAAGGAGTACCCGAACTACGTGTCGAGCACGCCGACCAGTTGCCAGATGAAGCGGCCGGGCTGAGCCGGACGCCTGTGGCCGGCCCCGGGCCGGCATTCCGTAGGTCAGCGAGCCCGCGCGCAAGGCGCGCCGGGCGCGTTGTGGTGGAGTCCTGAGCGAGGCCGGTTTCCATGGAGTTTTTCGTCATCTCGATGCTCAATGGCTTGAGTTATGGACTGTTGCTGTTCATGCTCAGCTCGGGGCTCACGCTGATCTTCAGCATGATGGGCGTGCTCAATTTCGCGCACGCCAGTTTCTACATGCTCGGCGCCTATGTCGGTTATTCGATCGCGTCGTTCACCGGTTTCTGGGTGGCGCTGGTGTTGTCTCCGATCGTCGTGGGAGCGATGGGCGCCCTGTTCGAGCGTTATTGCCTGCGGCGGGTGCACAAGTTCGGCCATGTGGCCGAGTTGCTGCTGACCTTCGGCCTGGCCTATGTCGTGCTGGAACTGGTGCAGCTGGTCTGGGGTCGCATTGCGCTGGAGTTCGATCCGCCCGAGGTGCTCAGCGGGCCCTTGTTCACGCTGATCAACCGCACCGGCGACGGACTGAGCATGATGATGGGCGCCGCGCCCGCCGAGATGTGCCGCTCCGCCGACGCCGCGATCCGCATCGTCTGTTCGCCGTTTCCCGCCACCCGGGGCTTCATGATGCTGGTGGCCCTGATCATGTTGTTTTCGGTCTGGCTGCTGCTGACCCGCACCCGCATCGGTCTGGTGATCCAGGCCGCGCTGACCCATCCGCACATGGTCGAGGCGCTGGGGCACAACGTGCCGCGGGTCTTCATGCTGGTGTTCGGCGCCGGCACGGCGCTCGCCGGCCTGGCCGGCGTCATCGGTGGCAGCATCTTCCTGACCGAACCGGCCATGGCGGCCACGGTCGGCCCCATCATCTTCGTCGTCGTCGTCGTCGGCGGCATGGGCTCCCTGTCCGG
>JBFIDI010000227.1:0-9090 GCA_041581405.1 Burkholderiaceae bacterium | reverse complement strand
GGGTTTGGTCAGGTAGTCCTGGGCGCCGACCATGCGGCCGCGGGCCTTGTCGAACACACCGTCCTTGGACGACAACATCACGACCGGGACGTTGGCGAAGCGGGCATTGCGCTTGATGATGGCGCAGGTCTGGTAACCGTCGAGGCGCGGCATCAGGATGTCGCAGAAGATCAGATGCGGCTGGTAGTCATTGACCTTGGCCAGGGCATCGAACCCATCCTCGGCCAGCAATACCTCGTGACCACCTTGCTTGAGGAAGATCTCGGCACTGCGCCGGATGGTGTTGCTGTCGTCGATGACCAGGACTTTGAAGGTGGATCCGGCGGTGTTCGTATTCACGCGATTGCACTCCTGCACTGACATTGTTCCGAGACACCGGCCATCTGCCAAGCAGTCGGGCCGGCTGTCGCAGGCTCAGATCTGGACCATTTCGAAGTCTTCCTTGCGGGCGCCGCATTCGGGACAGGTCCAGTTCATCGGGACATCGGCCCATTTGGTGCCCGGCGCAAGGCCGTCATCGGGGGAGCCGGCCTCTTCGTCGTAGATCCAGCCGCATATCAGGCACATCCAGGTTTTTGGTTCACTCACAGCTTAAAGGGCCTTCGAATAGAATGCAAACATTGTATAGAGACGGTCCTGGCGCCAAGTGCGCACCAATTCCGAATCCGGGCTATTCTGCCTCAGCGACAACACCGTCCTGGCCATGTTCCCCTCCTCCATCGACGACGACGACACCGAATCCGACGCCGTCGGCATCCAGCCGGCCTGCGTGCTGACCTTCAACGCCAACGACCCGAGCGGCGCCGGCGGACTGGCCGGCGACATCAACGCCATCGCCTCCGTCGGAGCCCATGCATTGCCGGTGGTCACCGGCGCGCATGCGCGCGACACCGCCGAGATCGTCGACCACTTCCCGCTGGACGAAGACGCCGTGCGCGAGCAGGCCCGCACCATCCTCGAGGACGTGACGGCCCAGGTGATCAAGGTCGGTTTCTGCGGTTCGGCCGAGAACCTCAGCGCCATCGCCGAGATCGCCTCCGACTACGCCGACGTGCCGGTCATCGCCTACATGCCGGACCTGTCCTGGTGGAACGAGGTGCAGATCGACCTGTACCTGGACGCCTTCCGCGAACTGGTATTGCCGCAGGCCACGGTGTTGGTCGGAAACCACAGCACGTTGTGGCGCTGGCTGCTGCCGGACTGGAGTTCGGAAAAAAGCCCCGGCCCGCGCGACATCGCGCGCGCCGCCAGCGACAAGGGCGTGCCCTATACCCTGGTCACCGGCATCCTGGCGCCCGAACAACAAATAGAGAACGTACTCGCCTCGCCCCAGTCCGTGCTCTACAGCGAACGTTTCGAGCGCTTCGAGGCCACGTTTGCCGGCGCCGGCGACACCTTGTCGGCGGCACTGGCGGCCCTGCTGGCCAGCGGCAGCGACCTGGCCGAATCGGTCAAGGAAGCGCTGGGCTACCTGGATCGCTGCCTGGACGCGGGCTTCCGGCCCGGCATGGGCCATATCGTTCCGGACCGCCTGTTCTGGGCGCAGCCCGAACCCGATCCGGACGAGGCCGCACTCGACAGCGAGGCCGCCGCACTTTTCGACCTGCCTGCCCATGACACCAAACACTGATACCAACGAATCCTTGTTCGCGCGCGCCCAACGCGTCATTCCCGGCGGCGTCAACTCGCCGGTGCGGGCCTTCAAGGCCGTCGGCGGCACGCCGCGTTTCGTCAAGCGCGCACAAGGCGCCTATTTCTGGGACGTCGAAGGCACGCGCTACATCGACTACATCGGCTCCTGGGGCCCGATGATCCTCGGCCACGGCCACCATGCCGTGGTGCAGGCGGTGCAGCAGGCCGTGCTCGAGGGTTTCTCGTACGGTGCGCCGACCGAGCGCGAGGTCGAACTGGCCGAGGCCATCCTGCGCCTGGTGCCATCGATGGACATGGTGCGCCTGGTCAGTTCGGGCACCGAGGCGGCGATGAGCGCGATCCGGCTGGCGCGTGGCGCCACCGGCCGGCACAAGCTGATCAAGTTCGAAGGCTGTTACCACGGCCACGCCGATGCACTGCTGGTCAAGGCCGGCTCGGGCCTGGCCACGTTCGGCAACCCGACCAGTGCCGGCGTGCCACCCGAGGTGGTGCAGCACACGCTGGTGCTCGAATACAACAACATCGAGCAGCTGGAACAAGCCTTCGCCATGCACGGCAAGGAACTGGCCTGCGTGATCATCGAACCGATCGCCGGAAACATGAATTTTGTCCGCGCCAGTGTCGCGTTCATGCAACGCTGCCGCGAGTTGTGCAACCAATACGGCGCCTTGCTGGCCTTCGACGAGGTCATGACCGGCTGCCGCGTCGCGCCGGGCAGTGCCCAAAGCGTCTACGCGCGCCACATTCCGGGCTTCGAGCCCGACATGACCGTCATGGGCAAGGTCATCGGCGGCGGCATGCCGCTGGCGGCCTTCGGCGCCAAGCGTGCGGTGATGGAGCAGCTGGCGCCGCTGGGGCCGGTCTACCAGGCCGGTACCTTGTCCGGCAACCCGGTGGCCACGGCCTGCGGACTGGCCACACTGGCCGAGATCAGCAAGCCGGGTTTCTTCGAGAACCTCGCTCGCAAGTCCGGCGCACTGGTCGAGGGCCTGACGCAGGCCGCGCGCGAAGCCGGTGTGCCGCTGTGCGGGGACAGCGAAGGCGGCATGTTCGGCTTCTTCCTGCTCGAGCAGTTGCCGCAGAACTACGGCCAGGTCATGCGCTCGGACAGCGCGCGCTTCAACAAGCTGTTCCACGGCATGTTGTCGCACGGTGTGTATTTCGCGCCGGCGCTGTACGAGGCGGGTTTCGTCAGCGCCGCGCATTCCGACGCCGACATCGAAGACACCATCGCGGCCGCGCGCGCGGTGTTCAAGACACTGTAGGCGCCGGCTCCCGGCGACAGACAACGCCCGCTCGCGCGGGCGCGACAACGGCCGCTGCACGGCACGTGGCCTTGTTACCTTTGCCGTGCCCGACCCGGTTCCCCTTTCGCGCGCACTGGCGTAGCATGGCTCGGGCATCCCGCCATCGGAGCCCGGCATGAAATCCATCGTCCTGTCTGTCGCCGCCCTGTCCGTCGCCGCCGCGGCCGGCGCGCAGGAGTTCGGCCGCGTCCTGTCGAGCACGCCGGTGATCGGACAGGTCGCGCTGCCGCAGCAGGTCTGCCATGACACCACCGTCATCGTGCCCGGCCAGCGATCCGGCACCGGCGCGGCCCTCGGTGCCGTGACCGGCGCCGTCATCGGCGGTGCGGTCGGACAAGGCAACGGCCGCGTGGTGGGCAGCGTGATCGGCATGGTCGGCGGCGCCGTGATCGGCGAGCAACTGTCGAGCCGGGACGCGGATCGCCTCGAGCGGGTTCGCCAGTGCAGCACCCACACCACGTTCGAGAACCGGGTGCTGCACTACGACGTGGTCTACGAATATGCCGGCCAGCGCTACACGGCGCAGATGCCGCACGATCCCGGCCCGACGGTGCAGGTGCAGGTCACGCCGGTGGGCGCCACACCGCCGCCGCTGCAACCGATGGCCCCCATGGCGCCCATGGCGCCGATGCAGGCGGCCCCGGCGATCACCACCATCCATTCGTTCACCGAATACGTGCCTTACCGCGCACCCGCGTACGTCGGCCCGATCATCATCGGTGTGCCGCCACCGGTGTTCCAGCATCGGCCGCACCCGCGCCAACATCGACGCATGGAACACCATCCGTTCGAACCGGAACGTTCGCCGCACGACCGGCGGCCACGCCACTGGCGCTGACGAACCCGGGGCAGCTTCACGCCGCCCGGGCGCGACGCCGGGCAAGGGGACCTGCGCGGTGGTCCCACCCCATGACGGGATGTTGTCCGATGGCCGGCAGGTCGCCGGTCCATCAGACTGGCAGCTTCCGAGTCGAACCATTCACCGCGAGGGAACATCATGACCCATTCCGACAAGACAGCGCCGATGCCCGCAACACCATCCGCCGCGGGCCCGGCGCGGCGACGTTGGCCCTTTCCGGCCGGAGCCGATCAGGAGCCGTCCCCCGACGCCGGCCCCACGACCGAGCGTGTCAGCCAGTCCGGCGCCGTGTTGGGCCAACCCGGCAAGGAACACGGCGCCTATGGCATGGTCAAGGGAGATCGTGACGATCGTACGCCGTCCGGCAGCGAACGCAGGATCCGGGGCGTGGAGGCCTAGGAGCTTCGCAACACCGGTTCAGGCGTCGGCCCGGCCGTGGCGGCCGCGTCGGGGCCCGTCAATGCCGGAAATGGCGAACGCCCGAGAACACCATGGCGACGTCGCGTTCGTTCGCGGCCGCGATCACCTCGTCGTCGCGCATGCTGCCACCGGGCTGGATCACGCAGTTGGCGCCGGCATCGACGACCACGTCCAGACCGTCGCGGAACGGGAAGAACGCATCGCTGGCCACGACCGTGTCCTTCAGGCTCAGACCCGCGTGTTGCGCCTTGATGCTGGCGATGCGGGCCGAATCCAGCCGGCTCATCTGCCCGGCGCCGACCCCCATGGTCATGCCGTCGGCGCAGAAGACGATGGCGTTGGACTTCACGAACTTGGCGACCTTCCAGGCAAACAGCAGATCCTGCAGTTGCGCCGGAGTCGGCTGGCGCCTGGACACGACCTTCAGGTCTGCCAGCGCCAACACGTGGTTGTCGGCCGTCTGCAGCAGCATGCCCGAGCCGACCCGTTTCATGTCGACCGCGTTCTGGCCACGCTCCCAGGCACTGTCGCCGCCCGGGGGCAGCGCAATCCGCAACACGCGCACATTGGGCTTGGCCTTGAGCACGGCCAGCGCGTCGTCGGAAAACTCCGGCGCGATCAGGACCTCGACGAACTGCTTGGCCACCGCCTCGGCCGTCGCGCCGTCCACGCGGCCGTTGAATGCGATGATGCCGCCGAAGGCCGAGGTCGGGTCGGTCTGGAAGGCCTTGGAATAGGCTTGCAATGCGCTGTCGCCGAGCGCGACGCCGCAGGGGTTGGCATGCTTGACGATGACGCAGGCGCTGCCGTCGAAACTCTTGACGCACTCCCAGGCCGCGTCGGCGTCGGCGATGTTGTTGAAGCTCAGCTCCTTGCCCTGCAGCTGCTCGGCACTGGCCAGCGAGCCCGGCGCCGGATGCAGGTCACGGTAATACGCGGCCTGCTGGTGCGGGTTCTCGCCGTAACGCAGGTCCTGCAGCTTGACGAAACGCCCGTTGGTCTGCCCCGGAAACACGGCATGGCTGCCGTCGGGCTGGATGCGCGAGAGATAGTCGCTGATGGCGCCGTCGTACTGGCTGATGCGGTTGAACGCGGCCACCGACAACGCGAACCGGGTCTTCTCGGACACCGCGCCGTGTTCGCGCAACTCGGTCAGCACACCGGCGTATTGCGATGCGTCGGTCAGCACCGCGACATCCTTCCAGTTCTTGGCCGCGCTGCGCACCATGGCCGGGCCGCCGATGTCGATGTTCTCGATCGCGTCCTCCAGCGTGCAGCCGGGCTTGGCCACGGTGGCCTCGAACGGATACAGGTTGACGACCAGGATGTCGATGGTGCCGATGCCGTAGGCGTTCAAGGACTCCATGTGGGCCGGCACGTCGCGCCGCGCCAGCAGGCCGCCGTGCACCATCGGGTGCAGGGTCTTGACCCGTCCGTCGAGCATCTCGGGGAAGCCGGTGAGCTCGGCGACTTCCTGCACCGCCAGGCCACTGGAGGCGAGCAGCGTCGCGGTGCCGCCGGTGGACACCAGCTCCACGCCCAGCGCCTGCAGCGCGGTGGCGAATTCAACGATGCCGGACTTGTCCGATACGGAAATCAGGGCCTTGGTCACAATCGGTCTTTCAATCGGGTTGGGGATCGGCGGGATGCCGTTCAGCCGAGCAGCTTGTGCTCGATCAGCTTCTTGCGCAGCGTGTTGCGGTTCAGCCCCAGCCACTGCGCGGCGCGCGACTGGTTGTGGTCCGCATGTTGCATGACGACTTCGAGCAGCGGTTTCTCGACCACCCGCACCATCATGTCGTACATGCCATCGGGCTCGGTTCCGCGCAGATCCCGGAAATATCCTTCCAGGCTGTCGCGTACGCACTCCTCGATGTGTTTCTTGCTCATCAGGCTGTCTCCACGGATGACATCATCGTCGCGTCACCGGAGCCGGGCGCGATCTGCGGCAACCGGTCCATGGTTGCCCCCAGGTTGTCGAAATAAGCCGCCACGGCGGCCAGTTGCGACTCGGTGTCCGTCAGTCGGTTCATCGCGTCGCGGAACGTCTCGCCGCCGGGCAGCTCGCGCACGTACCAGCCGATGTGCTTGCGCGCGCTGAGCACGCCGATGTGCTCGCCGTACAAGGCATAGTGGTCCAGCAGATGCTCCAGCAGCAGCCGGCGAACCTCGGCCACCAGGGGCGGTGCCAGCATCTCGCCGGTGTCCAGGAAATGCGCGATCTCGCGGAAGATCCAGGGCCGGCCCTGTGCCGCGCGCCCGATCATCACGGCGTCGGCACCGGTGGCGCGCAACACGGCAAGCGCCTGTTGCGGGGTCGTGATGTCGCCATTGGCCACGACCGGAATCCGCACTGCGTCCTTGACCGCGGTGACGGTGTCGTATTCGGCCGCACCCTTGTAACCCTGCTCGCGGGTACGGCCATGGATGGCCAGCATCTGCACGCCCGCCCCTTCGGCATCACGCGCGATACGCACGGCGTTGCGATGCGCCTGGCACCAGCCGGTGCGCATCTTCAGCGTCACGGGCACGCCGCGTGGCGCGCAGACCCGCACCACGGCCTCGATGATGGACAGGGCCAGCGCCTCGTCCTGCATCAGCGCCGAACCCGCCCACTTGTTGCAGACCTTCTTGGCCGGGCAACCCATGTTGATGTCGATGATCTGGGCCCCGCGGTCGACGTTGTACGCGGCCGCATCGGCCATCATCCGTGCTTCGGTGCCGGCAATCTGCACCGCGATCGGGCCCGGCTCGCCCTCGTGGTTGGCGCGCCGCGCGGTCTTGAGCGAGCGGAACAGGTCGGGCCGGGACGTCACCATCTCGCTGACGGCATGTCCGGCGCCCAGGCGCCGGCAGAGCTGGCGAAACGGACGATCGGTCACCCCCGCCATGGGAGCCACCATGAGCGTGTTGGCAAGGACGTAGGGACCGATCTGCATGGACTCGGGCGACTGGAGAAACAGATATTCTGGAACAGACTGGGGGGGTTGGCGCAAACGCGCGCACCGATTCTAACTGCCCAAAATTTCAGCAATCGAAATCGACCCGGCGCCGCTGCGGGGGATGGGTCGGCTCCCTATACTCGGGCCACCGATGCACCCCTGGATTGACCACCTGATCACGTTGCTGGCGCTGCCGCAATACGGGCTGAGCACGGTCTTCGTGGTCTCGTTCGTCTCGGCCACGTTGCTGCCGATGGGGTCGGAGCCCGCGGTGTTCGGGCTGGTCAAGATCAACCCCGGCCTGTTCTGGCCCGCGGTGCTGGTGGCGACGGCCGGCAACACGCTGGGCGGCGCCCTGACCTGGGCCATGGGTTTCGGAACCCACCAGCTGGTCGACAAGGTCCGGCACTCGCACTCCCATGTGCGGGCCCTGCGCTGGCTCGAGCGGCTCGGCCCCAAGGCCTGCCTGTTGTCCTGGCTGCCGGTGGTGGGCGATCCGCTGTGCGCCGTCGCCGGCTGGTTGCGCATGCCGTTCTGGAGCTGCCTGTTGTACATGGCGATCGGCAAGTTCCTGCGTTATGCGACGATGACGGCCGCGTTGTTGTGGTTCTTCCCGGGCAGCATGCGCTGACCCCGCATCGCCATGCAGGAAATGCATGGGCACCCGGGAGCGAACGCATAATCCGGGCATGGAAACCAAATGGCTCGAGGATTTCGTCAGCCTGGCCGAAACCCGCAGTTTCAGCCGATCGGCGCAACTGCGGCATGTGACGCAGCCCGCGTTCTCGCGCCGGATCCAGTCGCTCGAGGCCTGGGCCGGCAGCGACCTCGTCGATCGCAGCTCCTATCCGACCCGGCTGACGCCGGCCGGCGAAACGCTGTACGACCAGTCGCTGGAAATCCTGCAGGCCCTGCAGAGCACGCGCGCCATGTTGCGCAGCCATCGCTCGAGCGCCCATGACGTGGTCGAGTTCGCCGTGCCGCATACGCTGGCATTCACCTTCTTCCCGGCCTGGCTGTCGGACCTGCGCGACAAGTTCGGCCCGGTCAAGAGCCGCCTGATCGCGCTCAACGTACACGATGCGGTGCTGCGCCTGGTCGAAGGCAGCTGCGACGTGCTGATCGCCTACCACCACAGTGCGCACCCGTTCCAGCTCGATCCGCAGCGCTACGCGATGGCCAGCCTGGGCGAGGAGACCATCGCGCCGTACAGCAAGCCCGACGCCGACGGCGAGCCCCTGTTCGCCCTGCCCGGCCGGGCCGGCCAGCCCCTGCCCTATCTCGGTTACGCACCCGGAGCCTACCTGGGCCAGATGGTCGACCTCATCCTGAAGCAGTCGACGATTCCGGTGCACTTCGACCGGGTCTACGAGACCGACATGGCCGAAGGGCTCAAGGCCATGGCGCTGGAAGGCCATGGCGTGGCGTTCCTGCCCTACAGCGCCGTGAAGAAGGAGCTGCGCTCGCGCCGCCTGGTCAGTGCCCTGCCCGCCGAGATGAGCGCATTGAAGATCACGATGGACGTGCGCGCCTACCGCGAACGTCCGGCCAGCCCCGACAATGGCCGCGCGACCCATGGCGGCGCCAAGCCCGTCGTCGCCACCAACGGCAAGTCGCGAGGCAGCTCTGCCAAGAGCACGGCCGCCGCCTTGTGGGACTACCTCGAAAGCCTGTCCCGCCCCCCCAGAACCCAGACGACCTGACGCATGCCTGCAAGCCAACCGAACCAAGCCGCCTCCGACCGCATCCGCATCACCCGCCCCGACGACTGGCACCTGCATGTGCGCGACGGCCAGGCACTGGACACCGTCGTGCCGCATAGCGCGGCGCAGTTCGCACGCGCCATCATCATGCCCAACCTCAAGCCGCCGGTGACTTCGGTGGAGCAGGCGCTGGACTATGCGGCGCG